>WLCY01000124.1 GCA_009705075.1 Actinomycetota bacterium | reverse complement strand
TTATCACGCATCGATGTTGTTCTCCCGAAATGTAGTTAACTTGCTTTTGCTAATGACCAAGAGCGTTGACGGCAAGCCGACTGGTGAAGTAATTCCAGATTTCTCTGATGAAATTATTGATGCTGCAACACTTACTCATGGCGGCTCTCGTCGCACTCCGGAGGGCAAGAAATGACAACAATGGCAATTCTGACAATTTTCGTACTATCGGTATTCGTAGGATTTGAAGTAGTTTCAAAGGTTTCAACCACGCTTCATACCCCACTAATGTCGGGTGCAAATGCAATCCACGGAATTATTTTGGTTGGTGCGATTCTTGTTGCCGCCGAAGCTAAAAGTACGCTTGAAACAACCCTAGCGATTCTTGCCGTTGTTTTAGCAACTATAAATATGGTCGGTGGCTTTGTTGTTACAGATCGCATGCTGGAAATGTTTAAGGGAAAGGGCGGTAAGAAATAATGAATTCAAATTTATACGCCCTTATAGGTCTTGGTGTTGCAGTCTCATTCGTTATGGCTCTCAAAGGCTTATCTGCCCCAAAAACAGCTCGCCGCGGAAATCTAATCGGTGCCTTTGGGGCAACGGTTGCAACAGTAATTGTCTTCTTTGATCCTTCTATCGAAGAGGGACATAACACTATTTTGATAATTGCAGCAATTGCCTTTGGTGTAATTGTTGGGGTCCCGGCGGCCCGCAAGATTCAAATGACCCAGATGCCACAACTAGTCGCACTATTTAATGGTGTTGGTGGTGGCGCCGCTGCGCTAGTAGCAATTGTTGAATATTTAAATCTCGGCGAAACAGCCAGTTTTGGTGAAGTTTTAGCAACGGTATTCACAGTTTTGGTTGGAAGCGTCTCTTTCTCGGGATCGGTTATTACCTTCTTGAAGTTGCAAGAACTTATGACCACAAGGCCAGTTGTATTCCCAGGCGGCCGTTTTGTAATTGCAGCGACTTTGGCTGGTGCGCTTGGAACATCGGGTTGGGTTATTTCAAGTGGTGGGACTACTCCACTTCTAGTTCTCGCAGGCCTCTCACTTCTATTTGGTGTTCTCTTTGTGCTTCCAGTTGGCGGAGCAGATGTTCCAATCGTTATCTCTTTGTTGAATGCATTTACTGGTCTTACCGTTGCTGCTAGCGGATATGTATTGCAATCAACCCTACTTATTGTTGCCGGAACTTTGGTCGGAGCATCAGGAACAATCTTGACTCGCAAGATGGCAGAAGCAATGGGTCGCTCACTATTTGGAACTCTCTTCGGTGCTTTCACTGCCAAGCCGCAAGCTATTGCCGAAGGTGGTGAAGCTCGTACGGTTAAGTCTGGTTCACCAGATGATGTTGCAATCCTTCTTAACTATGCTCAACGCGTTGTTATCGTTCCTGGCTTCGGACTTGCGGTTGCACAAGCACAGCACACAGTTCGTGAACTTGCCGACTTACTTGCAGAAAAAGGCGTTGAAGTTGCCTACGGAATTCACCCAGTTGCTGGCCGCATGCCTGGCCACATGAACGTTCTTCTTGCTGAAGCAAATGTTCCATATGAACAACTCGTTGAAATGGAAGAGATTAATCCAACATTCCCACAGACCGATGTTGTTCTAGTTGTCGGAGCAAATGACGTTGTAAACCCAGCAGCAAAAACAACTCCTGGTTGCCCAATTTATGGAATGCCAATTCTTGATGTTGCTGGTGCCGGAAATGTTATTTTCTTAAAGCGATCAATGCGTCCCGGTTTTGCTGGGATCGAAAACGATCTGCTTTATGACGTCAAAACAACTTTGCTCTTTGGTGATGCTAAGGATTCGCTTACAAAAGTTGTAAACGCGCTTAAAGCTCTTTAATTTCCTTCTACTACTTCACGAGGTGCGCCATGCACACCGGTGATATCGGCTGCTGGAATTGTGCCAAGCACGCCTTTCTGGAAATCATCAAAGGCTTTTAGAACTTCAGCTTTTGTGTTCATTACAAACGGACCCATCCAGGCAACGCTCTCTTTAATTGGTTGTCCACCAAGGATCAAGACATCCATCTCTGGTGATCTAGATTCTTGAGTTGGATCTGCTTGAACTACCAAGGTATCGCCCTCGCCCATAACTGCGAGTTGACCCATATGAACTGGTTGTTTGTTTTCTCCGATAGTTCCATGGCCATTTAACGTGTAGATAAGTGCGTTGTAACTCTTATTCCAAGGTAGAACTAATTGTGCTCCAGGTGCGAGGGTTGCATGAACAATAGAGATTGGAGTCTGAGTTGATCCTGGCCCAACATGGCCCGCAACTTCACCGGCAATTACTCGAATCAGCGTTCCACCATCACTCGATGCCAATAACTTCACATCAGATGCTCGCAAATCTTGATACGCAGGCTTCGACCATTTCTTTGCCGCTGGCAAATTAACCCAGAGTTGAAATCCATGAAAAAGTCCACCGCTCATAACTAAATGTTCTGGTGGCGTCTCTATATGCAAAATTCCTGCACCCGCAGTCATCCACTGGGTATCGCCATTTGTAATTGTTCCGCCACCGCCGTGGTTGTCTTTGTGATCAAAAATTCCATCAATAATGTAGGTAACGGTTTCAAAACCGCGATGTGGGTGCCAAGGTGTTCCCTTTGGTTCACCTGGGGCATATTCAACTTCGCCCATTTGATCTAAATGAATAAAGGGATCTAGTTCTGTTAGATCGACTCCGGCAAAAGCCCGGCGAACAGGGAATCCTTCGCCTTCAAATCCTTGTGGCGCTGTAGTTACGCTCTTAACGCTTCGAGCTTTAGCTGTTGGTTCGACAATAACTCTCGGCAAGATAGTTATGTCAGCGACTGTTACTGCAGGCAATTTGTGGCTCCCTTTAATCAATTATTCGAAATCTCTACCACCATATATTAGTTGAATCTTCAACAAATTCAATTCGGATTACATATCTAGCAAGACAAATTTGCCAGGATTCTCAGCAAAACTCGCTTTACAGCCCGGCATGCAGAAGTAATACATCTTTCCATTTAATTCATAACTTGCAGGGGCATCTGAAATACGCACCTGCATACCGCAAACCCAATCTTTAGCAAATTCTTGGTTGGTGCCTTCTATCTCACGATTTCGATACATCCAATAAACCCAAATGATTAATAGAAGGGCAAATACATCAAGAATGGTTGTGTAATTTAAACCAATTTCATTTGAGTGTGCCATTTTATGGCTCGCTTCAGGAATCTGATCCAGCGCTATAAAAATAAGCTCTGTGATAAATCCACTAATGCTCATAACCAGCCAGAAAACTAGAGTTAAGCGAATTGCCAGTTTGGTTCCATAATATTTGCGATAGATAAGTACAAGTGGGAGTGAGATTAAGTCCGCAAAGATAAAAGCGATGGTGCCCCCGAAGGTAATTCCACCATGCCACAGGGCTGCAGCAAGTGGCACATTTCCAACTGAGCAGACAAAACTAATGAAGGCAATAAATGGCCCAATGATTGCATTTTCGATACTTGAAACTAGACCGTTTCCAGAGATGAATAGCGCGTTCCAGAAAGATGCTGGCACTAACTTCGCCGCGAGGCCTGCCACTATAAAACCGATTATTAACTCAACTCTG
>WLCY01000123.1 GCA_009705075.1 Actinomycetota bacterium | reverse complement strand
GATGCTGGTGATTTATTGATGCCTGGCGGAGATTTGGTTAAGTCCCTTGAAGTTCTAAAAGTTGCAACTGAAAAGATTTCACGTGCCGGAATAATTCCAGTAGTTCTTGGCGGTGATCACTCAATCGCATCAGCAGATGTAGCTGGTATCGCGACTCATCGTGGTATGGGCAAGATTTCAATGATTCACTTTGATGCACATGCAGATACAGGTGAAGATCAATTTGGCGCACTTGTTGGCCATGGCACTCCAATGCGGAACCTAATAAACAACGGATATGTTCGTGGCGATCGATTCCTGCAACTTGGACTTCGCGGATATTGGCCTGAGGATAAGACCTTAAATTGGATGCGCGATCAAGGTATGCGCTCATATGAAATGACAGAGATTCATCATCGTGGATTAGCAGCCGTTCTAGATGAATCGTTTGCGACCCTTACAAATGAATGCGATGGCGTATTTCTATCTGTTGATATCGACGTTGTAGATCCAGGAATGGCGCCAGGAACAGGAACTCCTGAGCCAGGTGGAATGACAAGTCGTGAGTTACTCGAAGCGGTACGCAGAATTTGTCTAGAACTGCCAATTGTTGGTATCGATATCGTAGAAGTTGCACCACCATTTGATAGCGCAGATATAACTGCGATTCTTGCTAATCGTGTTGTTCTAGAGGCGCTATCTGCAATTGCAAAGCGCCGCAATGGTTCGGCATACAACCCAACTCAGAACCTATTAGATCGCTAACTTAAAGAGTCGCAAGGATCATTTCGATATCTGAAATTTTGGTCCAAGGATTCACAATTGCAAAGCGCAATATAGGTTTACCTTCATGTGATGATGGTGGAATAAAGCCAATTTGATCTGCCAATAACTTATCGCTCCACTTTTGGTAGTCAGCTTTCTCCCAACCATTGCGAGTAAATGCCACAATTGAAAGTTCAGGCTCTTTTAGAAGTTCTAAATTTGGGTGCTTCTTAACTAAATCAGCAGCTTGTTTTGCGACAGCTAAAGATTGCTCCATCGCCTCGGTGTATGCGTCAACGCCATGAGCGGCAAGAGAGAACCAGAAAGGTAGACCACGAACTCGCCTGGTTAAATGAATTGCGTAATCAGATGGACTCCAAGAATCATCGTGGAGCGTTTCTAAATAAGAAGCATGCTGGGTGTGAACTTCTTTTGCTAATTTTGGTTCGCGGTAAACGAGAGCGCAGGCGTCAAATGGCGCGAATAACCATTTATGCGGATCGACAATAAACGAATCAGCCGCTTCTACGCCGTTAAAAAGTGGGCGTACTGAAGGAGCACAAAGTGCAGCAAGACCATAAGCGCCATCAACATGGAACCAAATTCCACGATCGTGTGCTGCCTTTCCAACGCTCTCTAAGTTATCGATAATTCCCAAATTCGTAGTTCCAGATGTAGCAACAACAGCAAAAACTTTAACTTCGCCCTTTGCTTGCAATTCATCTATCGCAGCACCAACGGCGCCACCTTGTAGCTTTCCATTTTCATCTGTCGCGATTTTAAGTACATCTACATCCATCACATTGGCGGCGCCAACAATCGATGAATGGGCTTCTGCACTACAGGCAACGGCAAAGCGTTTTGTCTCAGGATATTTCTTGCGAGCTTCTGCTCGGGCAACTACAAGCGCAGAAAGATTTCCAATGGTTCCACCTTGTACAAAAACTCCACCCGCTGATTCTGGTAGTCCTGCTAAATCTGATAACCAGCGCAACGCCTGATTTTCTGCGAATACCGCCCCCGCACCTTCTTGCCAGGAGCCGCCATATAACGCACTTGCCCCAACAACTAAATCAAATAGGTTTGCAAATTCACTCGGTGCTGATGGAATGAAAGCTAAGTTGCGCGGATGGTCTGTTGAGATGCAGGCCTTTGCTAAAACTTCCGTGAATACTTCGAGCGCTTTCTGGCCACCAAGTCCTTTTGCTGTAATCGTATTCCCGACTTCATTAAATAAATCTTCAGCAGTTCTTGGTCCATCAAGTGGTGGATCGCTTTTTAATCGTTCAAGACTGTAAGCAAGAACTTCTTTTGCGAGTGCCTCTACTTCTGGCGTGAATTCATGCATCGAAAATTTACTTTATTCGCTTTGCAATAACTTTTATTGTTACTGAAAAATTCTGATCTTCTGGTGCACATGCCAGGGCTTCACCGCACGACTCTCGTGTCGCCGCCAACTTTGTTGAACCCAATTTTTTGGCTGTAAATTTCCAAGTTAGAGTTGCACATCCTGAACCTTGCCGGGTACATCCTGGAGGTGCGGTTGGAGAGGGCGCTATTGGTTCGGATAAAACGTCACCAATTTGTTTAACTGATGCAGATTTTTTAAGTTGAACAAGGCTCCAATATGAGGAGTCCAGTGAAAGTGAAAAGGAAGAGCCCTTTGCAATCTTGACGACTTGACCGTCATCGGATCTGGTGACGATTTTCGATGCCGCTTCCGCAGAATTTCCTGAGAATATCAGCGCCACACAAGATCCCACGAGGGATATTTTTTTAAACTTAGTGGCTAAAAGTTGCATAGCAAAAGTATAGGACTAGAATTTGCCAATGCGATTATCCAGAAAAATAGCTGCAATAGCACTTGTCCTCGCGACTCCGCTTTATGGCACTAATTATGCATTTGCTGGATTAACAGGCGTTCAAGTTCCAAACGGCACCCGACCAAAAGTCGTTCTTCCTTTAATCGGTGGCACTTCAACTGGAGTCACTGGGCTTCAAGTCTTTGGAAACGCAGGAAGTTCTCCAACATTTCCCATAAATTCTGCGGCGACAGGCGCACCTGTTGCTGGCTATGGAATTCAATTCCATGGCGGCAAGGTCATGAACGATCCAAATGGCGTAAACATTTATCTTGTTTGGTACGGCAATTGGGGATCAGATACAGCGAAAACAATTATTCCGACCTTTATTCGAAATTTAAGTAACTCTCCAAGATTTAATACCAATACAACTTATTCGGACATCAATGGCGTCGCCTTGACTGGGAAAATTAATTTGATTGGCGAATATTCTTACCCGACCAACACTCTTGGAACAAGTCTCTCCGATGCAAATATCGCAACTCTTGCAAGTGGGTCTCTAGGAAAAGGAACAATCCCAGCTGTCTTGGATCCAAATGGAGTTTATTTAGTCCTAACTGCGGTTGATATTACTCAAGGAACTCCGGGTTCAGCTTTCATGGCACAGTATTGCGGTTGGCATGATTCAACCAACATGAATAATCCAAACCCAGTGCCAGAATCTCAGAACATGAAATATTCTTTTATTGGAAATGCCGGAACGACCGCTGGCTGCGTAGCGCAGACTGCATCATCGCCAAATAACAATCCAGGCGCCGATGGCATGCTCTCCGTTATTACCCATGAGATTGAAGAAGCAATTACTGATCCAGATGGAACTGGTTGGTGGGATGCTGCTACCGGAATGGAAAACTCTGATAAATGTGCTTGGACTTGGGGAACAAGAACTACCTCAACTACAAGTACACCAATCGGAAGCGCAAATATTGTTTCGGCAACAAATAATTCAGCTTTGCTTACAACAACGGTGACCGGGATAACCAATAACT
>WLCY01000122.1 GCA_009705075.1 Actinomycetota bacterium | reverse complement strand
GATGGTGTGTGATCCTGCGCTAATACCCTGCGCTCTAGGATTATTTGTAAATTCTTCAATGAATTTCTCTGAACTTTTAATTACACCATCACTCTCGAGGCGAGTTGCAATAGAGCTCCCCAATTCGCCATCTTGAATAAAGAATTCGATTTGACTGCCAGCCTTTCCGGAAGGAAAGTCATTCGAGGGTTGAATCCGAATAAATCCAATCACGACGAGCGCGCAGCACAAAGTAATGGCAAATATTTTGCGTTGTAGTTTCACTGTTAGAACCGATTCATGGGTTCACCCTGGATACGTTCTTGGTTTAACGCAGATTCTAGAATCGCAGTTGCTGCCATGGAATCAATCTGTTCTTTAGAACTCTTTGAATCATGCCCAGCTTCTCTTAGCGTTCGATTCGCTGAAACAGTAGTCATACGTTCATCTATCAAATAAATGGGAGATGTTGTTATTGTTTGGATTAATTCTGCAAAACCTTTAACGGCCCGGCTTTTCTCTCCTTCAGCACCTGAAAGGTGAATTGGGAAACCTATTGCAGTATAAATCGGGTCATACTCTTGATATAGGCGTTTCAATTCAATTTCAAGAGCGCCTTGTGAATTAGGAAGATACGCCAGCGGCGAGGCAAGAATTCCAGATGGATCCGTAACTGCTACTCCGATGCGAACATCACCAAAATCAAAGGCGATTCTCCGTCCGCGTTGCACTAATTACCTACGATTTGGCCAATTGAATTGCAAATAGCAATTAAAGCGTTGCCAATTTCTCCATG
This sequence comes from Actinomycetota bacterium, assembly GCA_009705075.1. Taxonomy (GTDB): domain Bacteria; phylum Actinomycetota; class Actinomycetes; order Nanopelagicales; family Nanopelagicaceae; genus AAA044-D11. The sequence continues at coordinate 2,901 of WLCY01000122.1, read as the reverse complement.
GTTAGCTCCCCCGCCCTGCGCGAAGTCATCCTTACCCCCGCCGCCGCCACCCAGAATTTCTGAACCTAACTTCACTAATGAGCCTGCTTTGATTCCAGACTTTATGGCGTTTGGAGAAACTGCCACTACGAGAGTTGAGCGCTCATCCCCCTTAGATGCAAGAAGAACAATCCCATCCGTTAATCGATTGCGCAGGTCTAGTGCGATAGTCCTGAGGTCATCCCCCGAAATATCTCGCTCTAATTCGGCGCTGAGAATTTCGAATCCAGAAATTCTTGTAGTTGATTTCAAAAGCGTCGTAGCAGAAGCGAGAATTTGGGCCGTTTTAAATGCTGCTAACTCCTTCTCGACTCCTTTAAGTTTTTCGACCAAATCTGAAATTCGTGATGGCAATTCTTCTACTCGAGCACCCTTGACAATCTGAGTCAGTGAATTAAGTAATAAATGTTCTCGTGCTAAAAATCCATATGCATCTCTGCCGACCAAAGCTTCAACGCGTCTTACCCCAGCGCCGATTGACGCTTCTGAAAGCAACTTGACTAGTCCCAATTCACCAGAAGATTTCACATGTGTGCCACCGCATAATTCATGTGCCCAATCGCCAACGCTTACGACGCGCACTTGATCACCGTATTTCTCACCAAACAACGCCATTGCTCCCATCGCTTTGGCTTCAGGCTGTGTCATAACTTTCGCAGTTACGCTCAAATTTTCCAATAACAAATTGTTTACGCGCCCCTCAACTTCCTCCAAAACACTTGGCGGTACTGCTCCAGTTGCGGGAAAATCAAATCTAAATCGACCAGGTGAATTCTCAGATCCAGCTTGGGTAGCGGTCTCACCTAAAATTTCGCGGAATGCTTTATGAACCATGTGCGTTGCGGTGTGCGCTCTAGATATGGCAAGTCTGCGTTCAATATCAATCGTCGCGAGTGCACTGCTCTTTAAATCAATACTTCCTGAAATAACTTGGCCGCGGTGAATAAACAATCCAGGAACTGGTGTTTGAACATCATCGATTTCAACAACCGCGCCATTAGAAAGCGTAATTAAACCGCCATCGGGAAGTTGCCCGCCACCTTCTGCGTAGAACGGTGTGCGATCTAAAATTATCTCGACATCACTATTAACTTCGGCTTCAGCCACCGACTTACCTTCAACCATAATTGCAGAAATCTTGGCTTCACTAGACATCTCGGAATATCCGGTGAACTTTGTAGCACCAGATGCATCAAAAATTTTTCGATACTCGCTTACATCTGTGTGACCTGTCTTCTTCGCTCTAGCATCAGCTTTAGCCCGGTCCTTCTGCTCTTTCATTAATTTACGAAAGCCCTCTTCATCAACTGAGAGTCCTTGCTCGGATGCCATTTCAAGCGTTAGATCAAAGGGAAATCCATAGGTATCGTGAAGTTTGAAAACGGTCTCGCCATCTAATTTTTCAGAATGACTCTTCTTTGAACTACTTGCAGCGACGTCAAATATTTGGGTGCCGCTCTTCAATGTGGTTAGGAATGACTCTTCTTCATTCATCGTAACTGCGGTTATGCGCTCTTGGTTCTCAATCAATTCCGGATATTGCGCGCCCATCGCACCAATAGCAGCACCAACCAGCTCGCGAGAGGTTGGGTCACCAGCGCCAAGGATGCGCATATTTCTGATTGTTCTCCGCATCATTCGGCGAAGTACATATCCCCGACCTTCATTGCCTGGGAGCACTCCATCGCCGATCAACATCATCGAGGTTCTGGCATGGTCTGCAATTACTCGCAACGCAACATCGCTCTTCTCATTGGAACCGTATTTAACTCCGGTTAACTGCGAGGCCATATTGAGTATCTGCATCGTTGTATCTATTTCATAAATATTTTCTACGCCTTGGAGCAAAGCCGCCATGCGCTCTAGGCCCAAACCGGTGTCGATACTTTTCGCAGGAAGCTCTCCGAGAATCGGGAAGTCATCTTTTCCAGATCCAGGACCACGCATATTCTGCATGAATACCAAGTTCCAAACTTCTAGGTAGCGATCCTCATCGGCTATTGGTCCACCATCGCGACCATATTCCGGTCCGCGATCATAATAAATTTCAGAGCAAGGACCACAGGGACCAGGTACTCCCATCGACCAGAAGTTATCTTCCATTCCGCGGCGCTGAATTCGCTCCTTTGGAACTCCAATTTGTTTATGCCAGATATCTGCTGCTTCATCATCATTCTGAAAAACTGTAACCCAGAGTTTCTCTTCTGGAAATCCATAACCGCCATCGGCTACGGGTTTAGTCAACAACTCCCAAGCAAGTGCTATTGCGCCCTCCTTGAAATAATCACCGAATGAGAAATTTCCACACATCTGGAAGAAAGAGGCATGCCTGGTTGTTTTTCCAACCTCATCAATGTCTAGAGTTCTTACGCATTTTTGAACTGAAGTCGCGCGTTCGTAAGGCGGTTTCATCTCGCCCAAGAAGAAGGGCTTAAATGGAACCATTCCCGCATTTACTAAAAGTAGATTTGGATCGTCGGCGATTAAAGATGCCGATGGCACGACCGTGTGTTTTAGCCCCTGGCTATTTCCTGATTCGAAAAATTGTAGCCAACGTGACCTTATCTCTGCAGAATTCACGCTCCTACTCAAACTCCTCGTCGGAGGTAGTGCGCTTACTCTTCTTCTTCGAGGTTTCTGATTTTTTCTTCAACTTCGAGACTGCAATTAGGGCACTGGCGGCGTTCATTGCCATCTTGTTCTTATCCAAAAATTCCTCTGTGGTATCGGAAATTTTTGTCGTTAGCCCTTCAACGGTTTTAGTCACCTTGTTAATACTCTGCAGTGGTCCATTGATGAGTTCCACCGTTAAGGTCACTTCTTCCAGAAGAGGTGTTACCTCTTTGGTTAAATCTGTTATTG
>WLCY01000121.1 GCA_009705075.1 Actinomycetota bacterium | reverse complement strand
TCTCTCGCCAAGAAAAGATGTTGGGATTGGTGAGATTCATCTACCTGATGCCACAGCGCTTGGTGCAAAAAATCAGATCGAGCTGGCCGCACAACTTAGGGCAAGATGCGAAGCTGGTTTATCACGTAGGTATGTTGGCGCCAAATCAGTTATTGCAGCGAGCAGGTTAGAAGAAGAGCTAAGTGCAATTCGAACTCTGGGTTATGAATCATATTTTTTAACGGTTGCAGATATCACCGATATGTCACGAGAGCGAGGCATTCGAGTCGCAGCACGGGGAAGTGGCGCCGGTTCTTTAATCTGTCATGTTCTTGGTATTTCTGGCGTTGAACCGATAACTCACGGGCTATTGATGGAGCGCTTCTGTTCACCACTTCGAGGTGAGCTGCCAGATATCGATATTGATGTTGAATCAGCAAGGCGGCTAGAAATTTATGGCGCAATCTTTGAAAAATATGGCGAAAGGTGCGCGACGGTTTCGATGGTTGAAACCTATAGATCGCGCCATGCAATTCGCGATGTCGGCGCCGCACTTGGAATTTCACCAATGGAGATTGATTTAATTGCAAAATCAATGCCACACATTCGCTCAAGTAATATCCCAAAGGCCTTAGCGAATCTTCCGGAGCTGAAGGGTCTAAATCTAGATACCCCAATTTTGAAGATGGCCATTGAACTTGCGGGACGTCTAGATTCACTGCCTCGCCATTTATCAATGCATCCATGTGCAATTGTTTTGGCCGACCAAGGGTTGCGTAACTATGCGCCACAGCAGATTAATGCCAGCGGTTATTCGATGGTTCAATTTGATAAGGATGATGTAGAGGCAATTGGACTTTTAAAGTTAGATGTCCTTGGTGTGCGTATGCAATCAGCAATTTCTTACACGCTATCTGAGATAGAACGAATTGAAGGCGCCCCACTTGATATCGATGCAATTGCACTTGATGATAAGAGAACATTTGATTTAATTAAATCGACTCGGACTCTTGGAATATTCCAAATCGAGAGTCCAGGACAGCGTGAACTTGTTGGAAAATTTGCACCTAGCACCTTCAATGATTTAATTATTGATATCTCACTCTTCCGGCCTGGTCCAGTAAAGAGCGACATGATCACACCATTTCTGGCAACCAGACATGGGCTTCGGGTGAGACCGAGAATCCATGAAGATCTTGAAGATATTTTGCGGGAGACTGAAGGCGTTGTTGTTTTTCATGAGCAGGTTATTCGAATAATTTCTGTGATGACTGGAATAACCCTGGCCGAGGCTGATGAGAAACGGCGGCAACTTGGCGACATTGCTAATCAAGAAATGGTCTGCGATTGGTTTTATCCAGCGGCACTTGCGCGCGGTTACACCCACTTGGTCGTCTCTGAAGTCTGGGAGATCTTGTGCGCTTTCGCCTCTTTTGGATTTTGCAAGGCACATGCCGCTGCTTTCGCACTTCCTACTTATCAATCATCTTGGCTCAAGACACATCACACCGCAGCATTTCTTGCCGGAGTTCTAACACACGAACCGGGGATGTATCCCAAACGAGTAATCCTCGATGAGGCTAGACAGTGGGGAATCAAACTTGCCCCGATTGATGTCAATTTATCTGATGCAACATATCGAGTCGAACGAACATCCGAGTCAGTAAGAGCGCCATATCTTGCACCAAATGTTGCAAGCTCTGGTGAAGTACTAGAACTGCCAGATGCCCGAGGTTTCGCAATTCGGATGGCGCTCTCTGATATTGATGGCATCGATGGCAAAGAAGTAGCAAACATAATTTCTGGAAGACCATATTTAGATTTAGCAGATTTTGTTTATCGCTCTGGTGCAAGCAGACCAACAACTGAATCACTTTTAGCAGTTGGAGCATTTGATGATCTGCATAACCTGACTACTTCAAAGATAAATCGCCGTGATTTACTTCTTCACCTACAAGATCTCTATCGTCTCGCAGGCTCAAAGAGCACGACCGGACAGAGTCAGATGACCTTTGAGTTACAGCCATCCTTAATCGAACCAAGTGGTCTGCCAGATATAACCGCCAGCGAACAAGTTAGGAGCGAGATAGATATTTTAGGTATGGATATTTCAAGCCACCTCCTAGAGTTCTATGGTGATTTTTTAAATAAAATTGGCGCGGTTCGTTCTTCAGATTTAATCAGACATAGATCTGGCACATCGGTATTAGTTGCTGGTGTAAAAGTTGCACTTCAAACTCCGCCTGTTAGATCTGGCCGCCGGGTAATGTTCTTAACTATCGACGATGGCTTTGGTTGCAATGACATAACCTTCTTCGAAGATATGCAGGCTGACTTCGCTACGGTTCTACGCAACTCTTGGCTATTTTTAATTCGTGGTGAAATCCGCCGAACCGGGCCACGTGGAATTTCACTTCTCGGCACTGGCGCGTGGGAGTTAGCAATTTCTTATGAAAAGTGGCGTAACCTCGCAGTTTATGAGCCCAGCGGAACACATGAGTGAATTAACAATTCTCCATGTTGATATGGATGCCTTCTTTGCTTCAGTTGAAGAGCGGGATAACCCAGCGCTAAAAGGTAAAGCGGTAGTTGTCGGAACCGGAATACGTGGGGTCGTCTCGGCCGCAAATTATGAAGCACGCAAATTTGGGATTCATGCTGCGATGCCGGTCGGTCGGGCAAAGCGATTGGCGCCACATGCAATTTTCGTGCCACCAAATATGGCTCGCTATTCTGAAGTTTCATCACACATTATGGAAATCTTTAGATCAGTTACTCCACTCGTTGAACCACTCTCATTAGATGAAGCATTTCTAGATGTAACGGGGGCTAGACGTTTACTCGGCGATGGACGTGATATCGCAAAGCAGATCCGCGCGAAGGTAGAAGCTAGCGAGGGGATTACTTGCTCCGTCGGAATTGCAACAACAAAATTCATTGCCAAACTTGCATCGGGTCGCTGCAAACCCAATGGAATGCTAGAAATTGCAGAAGATCGGGTGCTTGAATTTTTACATCCGCTCCCAGTAAGTGCAATCTGGGGAGTGGGACCAAAAACAAATGAGGAGCTACAAAAACTAGGACTTAGAACTGTTGCTGATATAGCTAATACCCCACGACAAACTTTAATTCGGGCGCTAGGTGAATCTGCCGGTGCTTCACTTTATGAACTTGCGTGGGGGCGTGATTACCGTGATGTAATTCCAGAGGAGGTAGATAAATCAATTAGCGCTGCTGAAACCTTTGACACCGATATCGAAGATCAGGAAATTATTTTGCGGGAATTCCTTCGGCTTACTGAAAAAGCTACTTATAGAATGCGCGAGAAAGATTTAAGTGCGCGAACAATTTCGATAAAGGTTCGCTTTGCAGATTTTAAAACTATAACTCGCTCCAAGACGCTGCCACTTGCTATAAGTGCGACTCATGAAGTATTTGATGTTGTTAAAGCGCTATTTCTTGCACTCAAATTAGATCGCGCCAGACTTCGCTTAGTTGGCGTAAGTCTTGATGGACTGGAAGATGGCGTTGACGGCACTGAACAGTTAATTTTGGGAGAGCGTGAGAAAGGTTGGCGCCAAGCAACAGCGGCGATTGATAAGGCGAGCGCCAGATTTGGGCAGGGGAGCGTACGGCCAGCTCGGTTATTCGATGAATCAGATGAGTCCGGAGAGAATTCTTAAGAAACCCCTATAAAACCGTTATTTCAGCGCTTTCGACTTTC
>WLCY01000120.1 GCA_009705075.1 Actinomycetota bacterium | reverse complement strand
CGAAGCATTGGATATTCAGCGCCATCTAATGGGAAGAGGCCAGAGAAAACCATTGGCTTAGGATCTTTATATCCAGCAAGGGCTTTCTTTGTTGGGTTGTGATAAGTCGTGATTGTGTCGCCAACTCGAGATTGTCGAACATCTTTTACGCCAGTGATTACATAACCTACTTCACCAACACCAAGTCCTTTGCTAACGACTGGTTCAGGTGAAATCACGCCAACTTCAAGCATTTCGTGGCGAACTCCGGTTGAGAACATTTGAATTTGATCGCGAGTAGATAAATGACCATCAACAACGCGAACGTAGGTAACTACGCCGCGGTAGGTGTCATAGACGGAGTCAAAGATAAGTGCGCGTGCAGGCGCATTTGCATCACCAACAGGTGCTGGTATTTGTTTAACGATTTGATCTAGAAGTTCTGTAACACCTTCACCAGTTTTTCCAGATACCCGCAAACAATCTTCTGGTTGGCAGCCGATTAACTTTGCAAGCTCTTCTGCAAACTTCTCTGGTTGGGCTGCAGGTAAATCGATTTTATTTAAGACTGGAATAATTGTTAGATTATTTTCCATCGCCAAATAAAGGTTTGCCAGAGTTTGGGCTTCAATGCCTTGAGCACAGTCGACGAGCAAGACTGCGCCTTCGCATGCAGCAAGTGAGCGAGAAACTTCGTAGGTGAAGTCGACGTGTCCTGGGGTGTCGATCATGTTGAGGATGTATTCCTGGCCATCAATTCCAGAACGCCATGGCAGGCGAACCGCTTGGCTCTTAATTGTGATTCCGCGTTCGCGTTCGATATCCATGCGATCTAGATATTGGGCACGCATGTTGCGCTGTTCAACTACCTCAGTGATTCCGAGCATGCGATCAGCAAGTGTTGATTTACCGTGATCAATATGCGCAATGATGCAGAAATTACGGATCTGCGCGGGATTTGTTGAAGCCGGTTGTGGCGCTTTGGCTAAATCAATGGCAGGCATATATCCCCCGAGATTAATCGCCGAAACTTAGTTGAAATTTGCTTTGGGTAAAACAAGAATTACTTGGCGCCAGCTTTGTTAGCTTGCTTAGCCATCGCTGACTTTCTGTTTGCTGCTGCATTGGCATGTAATACGCCGCTGCTTACTGCAACATCAAGTGTCTTTGAAGCTAGACGAAGTTCTTCAGCAATTACCTTGCTATCGCCAGATGTAACAGCATCGCGGAAACGACGGATCGCGGTCTTAATCGCTGAGCGAGCTGACTTGTTGCGTAGCTGCGCTTTTTCGTTGGTGCGAATTCTCTTGATCTGGGACTTGATATTTGCCACTTCGAACTACCTTCTAATCTCTTGAAATCTAAGCCTTGGCTTCTGCCAGGCAGACGCGCAGATTACCAGCGAAGGGGCCATCTACTCAAACTCGAGAAGTAATGGCAATAATTGCACGCTCTAGCGAGTGAATCGGATCTACCGCCGCGCCCTTGATATCAGCATCTGCCTGAGCCACAGCAACAACGGCCCCGGCCAAGGTTGCTGGTGTCCACTTTGAAAGTTGGCGACGTGCCTTATCAATCTGCCAAGGCGCCAAGCCAAGTGGTCCTGCTAAATCGAAGGATTTAACGCCCCGAGATGCACCAGATACTTTTGCCAAGGTACGAAGCGAACCAGCAAGTGCGCTCGTGATTAAAACTGGATCTGTGCCCGTTGCAAGTGCGTTGCGAAGTGCAATCAGTGCGACATCTCGGCGGCCATCAAGTGCGGCGTCGGCCACATCAAAACCAGTTGTTTCAATTCTGCCATTTTGGAATTTTTGAACATCAGTTTCGTCAATCATCTTGCCGGCAAGAACATCTGTGGCAAGTTGGGAGCAGGCCCCTCCTAATTCGCGAATATCACTTCCTAGCGCATCAATTAGAGCTTGTACTGCTTCGGTAGAAATTGTGCGACCCAAGCGCTTGAACTCCGCGCGAATAAAATCAGATTTCTCGCCATCTTTCTTCATTACATCACACGCAATAATTGTAGGTTTAACTTTCTTTATCTTCTCAAGAAGCGCCTTACCTTTTACGCCACCTTTATGCCATAAGACTAATTCGACGTTCTCATCCTGTGCCTCAAGATAACTGGAGATTTCTTCTCCGAGTTCGGCGGCTAAATCCTGGATCTCTTTTATGACAATAATCCGTGCATCTCCGAAGAGTGATGGCGCCAGTGCATCTGTGATGCCGCCAAGTTCTAATTCGCTCGCTTCGAATTGAGTGACGGTTGCGCCTTTTAACTTTGAAATAACCTGTGCGATTGCGCGGTCAGCCAGAAGAGCTTCGCCACCTTGCAACAACGTTATCCCCACGAAATGTTCCACCAATCACTTCTCTTAGTTCTGATCTTAAGGGCCCCGTCAACCGAGATGGCACCATCTTGATCGGTTCGCATAACTTTTGTGCCCATTTTCTCAAACGCCGCGACTGTAGTTGGGGCTGGATGTCCATAACTATTCCCGAGCCCAACGCTTATCAGTGCAACCTTAGGCTGCAGAGCCGACATCAGCGGGGCATATTGATATGCCGATCCGTGGTGTGAGACTTTATAAATATCGACTGGAGAAATTTTTGAAAGGTTCATTAACGCTTCTTGTGCCGGTGGTTCTAAATCTCCTGCTGTGAAAATTCGCAGAGTCCCTACCGTAATTAAGAGGGCGATACTCGAGTTATTGATGCTTGAGCCATCTCCCGGCATCGCTGCAAAGTTTTGCTCAGTTTTTGTGGGCCAGAGAACATCAATCTTTACCTGCCCTTTTGCGCTGTTGAAGCCAACTCTTTCACCAACGACTGCTTGATGAATGGGAATCTGATTGAGCAATAAATAAGCGGTGTCTCGTTCGCTCTTAGGTTCGCCATAGTTTGTAACCCAAATACTTGAAATAGTTCTGCCGTTTAATACTCCATCTAAACCATGCACGTGGTCAGCATGGAAATGTGAGAGAACTAAAAGTGGAATATCTGTTATTCCAAGATCTTTAAGGCAGGCGTTCATTAGGTTCGCATCTGGCCCAACATCAACAACAATCGCAGAATGATTTCCCAAATTAATTGCCAATCCATCGCCCTGCCCTACATTGCAATTTGCAACTTCCCATTTTTTACCAGGCCATTGGCCGGGCAGAAGAATTATTGTGATAACAGCACAGCCTGAAAGCCCCAAAGCAAGCCACTTCCGAAATTTAATGAGCGCTATTACTGCAAGCGCAATCGCTGCACCTAAATAGCTTTTTGGGAGAAGCAGGACGGGTAAATCTGATGCAAAATTAGAAATCCAAACAATTACTTGGGCCAGTGGTTTAACGAGCACGAGCAGCAGATGAGCAAGTACTGGAATACCCGGGGAGAGAATTGCAGCAATGAATCCGATAACCGTTATGGGGGCAACGACTGGTTCGGCGAGAATATTTGCTGGAATAGAAACTAACGAGAAGAGGCCAGATATCGCAAGTATTACTGGCGTACACATAATTGTTGCCGAAAGAGGAATTGCTAGAACCTCAGCAAACTTCTCATGACCAAATCGCTCAGAAATCCAACTCTGGATTCTTGGTGCCAATAAGAGAATGCCTGCGGTTGCTGCAACGGACAGTGCAAAGCCTGGGTCAATCGCTTGAAAGGGATCCATCAAAATAAGAAAGGAGATTGCCAAGCCAAGGGAAGGAACTGAATCGGCCTTCACTCCCCGAGCCTTTGCAAT
>WLCY01000012.1 GCA_009705075.1 Actinomycetota bacterium | reverse complement strand
TTGGTTAGAGCGCTTCCCTGATAAGGAAGAGGTCAGTGGTTCAAGTCCACTAAGGCCCACCAATCGCGTCAATTAAACGCAGAACCAGATTTAATAAGTGAGCAATCTTTAGATAAGGTTGCGCCACTTACCCGCTAAACACGGGGACCTAGCTCAATTGGTAGAGCACCGCCTTTGCAAGGCGGGGGTTAGGGGTTCGATTCCCCTGGTCTCCACAAAAGTTTTTTAATCAACGCAACTCAATTACCCATCGAAAGGTAGAACATGTCAACAGCAACTCTCCACACAAGTATGGGTGATATCGAAATTGAACTATTTCCAAATCATGCACCAAAGACCGTTGCAAACTTTGTTGAACTAGCAACCGGAAAGCGTGAATGGGTAGATCCAATCACTGGCGAAAAAACTTCCAAGAATCTTTATGACGGAACAGTTTTTCACCGTGTAATTGCAAACTTTATGATTCAAGGCGGCGATCCACTAGGCAACGGAACTGGCGGACCGGGCTATCAATTCGCAGATGAATTTCACGGCGAACTAGCTTTTGATCGCCCATATATCCTTGCAATGGCCAACGCTGGTCCAGGAACAAATGGTTCACAATTTTTTATTACTGTCGCAGAAACTGCTTGGTTAAATCGCAAGCACACTATTTTCGGTGAAGTTAAAGATGAGGCTTCAAAGAAGGTTGTTGATGCAATCGGCGCAGTTAAGACTGGTGGTCAAGATCGGCCAGTACAAGCTGTAAAGATTAACTCTGTAACAATTTCAGAGTAATTTAATGAAAGAGAAGCAATCTCTCACCACGAGTCTGATTGTTGTAATTTCAGGAACTTTTCTAATTACGCAATTTGTTTTTCCCAACTTACGGAATGAGTTAGCTCTTTTTTATGGTGGGAATTATGCGAACGGATATTTTCCTGGTGTTTCTACTGGCCAGTGGTATCGCTTATTCACAGTTGCCTTAACCCACGCCGGCTGGATGCATCTGATTTTCAATATGCTTGCGCTCTTTTCAATCGGGACGCCAATTGAGAATTACTTAGGCAAAGCTAGGTTCTCTCTTATATTTTTCGGCACTTTATTAGCAGCCTCAGGGGCTTCTCTTTATTTTGGAGCACATAACACTTATGCCGTTGGCGCATCGGGTGCGATCTACGGGCTTTTTGGTGCGCTCTTTGTTATTGGCAAGAAGTCAGGTGCCAACTACCAGAACATCGCAGGTGTAATTATTGTTAACTTACTAATTACATTTGTTGTTCCTGGAATCGATTGGCGTGCACACCTCGGCGGACTTGTTGCTGGCGTTGTAATTACCTATCCCTTAACGTTTCGCAGAAGAACTTGAGCAACATCTAAAACATCAATGTCGGATTCACGAGCGCTCATTCCATCGCTCACCATAATTCTGCAGAACGGGCAAGCCACTGCGACCTCTTTGACCTGAGTTGCAATCGCTTCATCTACTCGATTTAAATTAATTCGAGTTCCAATAGTTTCTTCCATCCACATTCGGCCACCACCGGCGCCACAACAGAAAGATCTATCCTGATTTCTTGGCATTTCAGTTACTTCAACACCGGTTGATTCCAAAAGTTCGCGGGGCGGCTGGTAAATCTGATTATGCCGACCCAAGTAACAAGGGTCGTGATAAGTGATGCTTGCGCCACTCTTGTGCGGTGAAGTTTTTAACTTTCCCTCTTTAATTAATTGATTTAGAAGTTGAGTGTGATGCACCATCTGCAATTCGAAGCCTTGCTGTTTATAGTCACGGCCAATAGTCGTGAAGCAATGCGGGCAAGTAACTACAACTTTCTTAACTCCACGCGCGCCGAAGGTTTGTTGAAGAGTTTCAATATTTTCTTTCGAGAGTATTTGGTAGAGGAATTCATTTCCAGCACGCCTTGCTGGATCCCCACTGCAAGTTTCGCGTTGGCCCAAAACACCAAACTTTGTTCCAGACATATAGAGAAGTTCAGCCACCGCTTTTGTGGTTTTCTTTGCGCGTTCTTCAAATGCGCCAGCACATCCAACCCAGAATAAATATTCGACATCTTCGGGAATTTCATTTTCAATAACTGTAATTGGAAATTCACACTCAGCAATCCAAGCGTTTCGGTCGGTGCGATTTGCACCCCACGGATTGCCAGTTTTTTCCAGGTTTCTAAAGGTCCCACCAAGCTCGGAAGGAAATTCGGATTCCACCAAAACTTGAAAGCGACGCATATTTACGATGTGATCAATATGTTCGATATCTACTGGGCATTCATTTACACACGCACCACAAGTTGTGCAGGACCATAAAACTTCAGGAGAGATAACTTCCCCAACAATTGGTTGATCCCCGGGAACTTTTGTAAGTGCATGGTCACGCATCGCCATAATTAATAATTTTGGAGAGAGCGGTTTATCGGTATGCCAAGCCGGACATTGTGATTGGCAGCGACCACATTCAGTACAGCTTGCCATGTCGAGCAAGCCCTTCCAGGAAATATCTGCGCTCTTGCCTATCCCAAAAACATCATCTTCTTTTGGATCTTCGAAATCAATTGGCTTACCATGCGAAATCATTTCAGGAAGTTCGCCAAGGGCGGGAGTGGAATTTATATTGCGCTTAAAGAAGATATTTAGTGGTGCTAAGAAGCGGTGCCAAGCAACTCCCATTGTTAAATCATTTGATATAACAATAAACCACAACATTGATACCCAAATTTTGATGCCAGCAATAGTTTGAACTGCCGTGGTGTTTACGTAATATTGATGATCCAAGTAATCCAGGGTTATTACACAAATGACAACTGCAAGAATTGTTGCCTCTACATAATAAGCTTTAAAAGATTTTGAACCCAAAAATCGAGATGTTCGACTCTTATGAAAGAAACGAGTGACTTGTCGAATCCCAATTAGCGCGACGATTCCGACCCCGGTCGTCCAAGCGATTGCTAAAACGAAATACCGATATGGGGCCCATTCCCCGATTATCGGAAGAACAAAAGAGGCATCGATAATTTGACCATAAGCCGTAATCAAAGTGCCAAGAAGTGCAACGAATCCAATCATTACAAACCAGTGAGCGATTGCAGATCCAGTGAATCGAAGCATCCTTGTGTGAAGCAAAATCTCTTTAGCCATCACTTTTGCTCGCTCGCCTTTGTTTAGGAATCGAGCAGGTTCGCTCTGACCAGCAGAGATTCGTTGGTACATCTCCCGAAGGCGCATCGCAAAGCTGCCGATAGCAAAGAGGGTAAGCAGGTACAAGATGGCTGCAAAAGTGCTCATGCGAGAAGGTTAGGGGCGAACTCTTGGGCAGGCGGGAATATCCCGCCAAAAGCAGGCGTTACCTGATTAACTCAACTTGAGCCCGTTCGACTCAATCTTTTGACATCGGGCGACTCAAGGGCGAGAATTCGACCATAGCCGGTCAAAAATCAGGCTGAAAGAAGAAAAAAGGAGCAATAAAAATGGCTAGAGCAGTAGGAATCGACTTAGGAACCACAAATAGTTGCGTATCAGTATTAGAAGGTGGCGAACCATCTGTAATCACTAACGCAGAAGGTGCCCGCACAACCCCATCGATCGTGGCCTTTGCCAAGAATGGCGAAGTGCTTGTTGGTGAAGTGGCAAAGCGCCAATCAGTAACAAACGTCGAACGCACAATCCGTTCAGTTAAGCGCCATATGGGCACGAGCTGGAATATGGACATTGATGGCAAGAAGTACACACCACAAGAAATCAGCGCTCGCATTTTGATGAAGTTGAAGCGCGATGCCGAAAGTTTTCTCGGCGACACCGTTACAGATGCAGTAATTACAGTTCCTGCATATTTCAACGACGCACAACGTCAAGCAACTAAAGAAGCCGGAGAAATCGCTGGCCTAAATGTTCTGCGTATTGTTAACGAGCCAACCGCTGCAGCACTTGCATATGGTTTGGACAAGGGCGATGCCGAACAAACTATTTTAGTATTCGACCTTGGTGGTGGAACTTTTGACGTTTCACTTCTAGAAATTGGCGACGGAGTTGTCGAAGTTAAGGCAACTAATGGCGACAACAATCTTGGTGGCGATGATTGGGATCAATCACTTGTTGATCACCTTGTTAAAACATTTGCCGCAAAGAACGGTATCGATTTAACTAAAGATAAGATGGCAATGCAACGCGTTCGTGAAGCTGCAGAAAAAGCGAAGATTGAATTATCTTCATCTCAGCAAACTTCAATCAACCTGCCATACATCACGGTAGACACCGAGAAGAACCCACTTTTCTTAGATGAAACTATTACCCGCGCACAATTCCAAGGAATGACTGCCGATCTACTTGATCGCTGCAAGAAGCCTTTCCAATCAGTTCTAAAAGATGCCGGAATTCCAATTGCGGATATTGATCACGTAGTACTAGTTGGCGGATCTACACGTATGCCAGCAGTTGTTGATCTTGTACGCGATTTAACTGGCGGTAAAGAACCAAATAAGGGCGTAAATCCAGATGAAGTTGTTGCAGTTGGTGCAGCGCTTCAAGCCGGTGTTCTTAAAGGTGAAGTTAAAGACGTTCTACTTCTAGATGTAACTCCACTTTCACTTGGAATCGAAACCAAGGGTGGCGTTATGACTAAGTTGATCGAACGCAACACAACCATCCCAACAAAGCGTTCTGAAATCTTCACAACAGCTGATGACAATCAACCTGCGGTCCAAATTCAAGCCTTCCAAGGTGAGCGTGAAATGGCTGCTTATAACAAGCGCCTTGGCATGTTCGAATTGACCGGAATCGCACCAGCGCCTCGTGGAATTCCACAAATCGAAGTTACATTCGATATTGATGCGAACGGAATCGTTCACGTTTCTGCAAAAGATCTTGGAACCGGCAAAGAACAGTCAATGACTATTACCGGAGGATCGGCTCTTTCAAAGGAAGAGATTGATCGCATGATGAAGGATGCAGAGGCACATGCAGATGAAGATAAGGCGCGTCGCGAAGAAGCAGAAGTTCGCAACACTGGTGACTCCCTTGTTTATCAAACAGAGAAGTTCTTAAAAGATAACGCCGAAAAATTTGCAGAGGGTGAAAACGCCGAGAAGCGTGTGGAAGTTGAAACCGCAATTGCAGATTTGAAGAAGGCGCTAGAAGGAACTGATCTTGCTGCAATTAAGAGCGCAACAGAAAAAACTAGCGAACTCTCCCAACAATTAGGCGCTGCTCTTTACGCAGCAAATGCAGCAACAGCAGAAGCTCCACAGGCTGATGATGGTGTTCAAGATGCCGAGATTGTTGAAGAAAGTAAGTGACAACTGAATCCGAAAACACTGTGCCAGAGAGTTCCGATAAGGAGCTCTCTGACGCGGTAAACGAAGCGCTTGCCGAAGTAGAGGTAGATGAAGTTGCGGTATTGACTTCAGACTTACAACGCGTTCAAGCCGAATATTCAAATTATCGTAAGCGAGTTGATCGAGATCGCATCACCGCAAATGAAATCACAACTGCGGTTGTTTTATCTGAGTTACTCCCTGTCCTCGATGATATTTCGCGAGCAGAAGAGCATGGTGAACTTACAGGTGGTTTTAAAGCGGTAGCGGATCAATTGGTAGCAATAACAACAAAATTAGGGCTATCCCAATTTTCTGAAGTGAACGTTGCTTTTGATCCAAATATTCATGAAGCGCTGATGCACTCCACTTCACCAGATGTGACTGAAACTTTGGTTACTCAAGTTTTACAACCAGGTTTTAAATTCAAAGAACGCGTAATTCGCCCAGCACGGGTTGCAGTTACCGATCCAGAAAACTAATCAAGGAACCGGAATTATGGCGGCCAAGGATTTATACGAGAAGGATTTGTATTCAATCCTTGGCGTCAAAAAAAGTGATGATGCTGCCGCTGTAAAAAAGCAGTATCGCAAACTCGCTAGAGAGCTACATCCCGATAAGACCAAGGGCGATAAGAAGTTAGAAGAGAAATTCAAATCTGTCTCCGAAGCCTATGAAGTTTTATCGGACGACAAAAAACGAGCGGAATATGATGAAATGCGCGAAGCCTTTAAAGGTGGACGTATTCCACAAGGTGGAGCAAATTTCGGTGGTGGCGGGTTTCAAGGGGGAGATTTTTCAGATCTCTTCGGCGGTGGATCACAGGATATTTTTGGAACAATTTTTGGTGCAGGGCGTGGACCAAGGCGCGGTCAAGATTTAGCGGCTACAACAACTATTTCTTTTCGAGATTCTATTTATGGAACTGAACTCGATTTAAAACTTGCCCCACATGGCGGTAAGTCCAACTCGGTTACCACAAGAATTCCAGCAGGAATCAATGATGGCGCAAAAATAAAATTGAAAGGTCGCGGTGGCCAAGGGCCAGCAGGCCCAGGAGATTTGTTTGTTACCGTGAACGTTGTGAAGCATCCAATCTTTTCACGCAACGAATTAAACTTGTTAATGGCTCTTCCAGTTACATTTGCTGAAGCAGCGCTGGGTGCGGATATCAAAGTTCCAACACTTGATGGCGATGAAGTTACAGTCCGAATAGCGCCAGGAACTCCAAATGGCCGAACACTTCGCATTAAATCTCGCGGCGTTAAAACTGCCCGAGGTACTGGAGATTTATTGATAACGGTTGAAATTCAAGTTCCACAACGCGTTGATGGAAAAGCAAAAGAAGCGCTGGAAGCATTTGCAAAAGCAACAGAAGAATTTAACCCACGGATTGATTTAGCTCAGAAAGCGAGGGCATAACTAATGAGCAACGATGAACATTCAGATGATGAAGCGGTTTATGTAATCTCTATCGCATCTCAACTCTCAGGAATGCATCCACAGACACTGCGTCAATATGATCGCATGGGCCTTGTTTCACCTGGTCGAGCTTCAGGGCGTGGCCGTAGATATTCACTACTCGATATTGCATCACTTCGAAATATTCAACGACTAGTCGGTGAAGGTATAAACCTTGCGGGCATTAAACGAATCATGGAGCTGGAATCTGCGGTTGCCTCAATGGCGCTAGAAGTGGCGAAACTACGCACCGAAGTTGATGCGCTAATTGAAGCGAATCCGCCAAAATCACTTGTCAGAAAAGGCAAACAAACAATCGTTGTATATAAGGAAGAGGGCTAAGGTTCACGCATGAATTCACGCGATAAATTGAAAGAAGAGATTTTAAATAAAGCCGTAGTCCACGGAAAGGTAATTCTCTCTTCTGGCAAAGAAGCAGACTATTACGTCGATCTTCGTCGCGTAACTCTTGATGCAGTAGCTGCGCCACTCGTTGGTGAAGTAATGCTTGAATTAACTAAAGATTGGGATTTTGAAGCAGTCGGTGGATTAACACTTGGTGCGGATCCTGTCGCTACCGCAATGATGCATGTCGCAGCAAGCAAAGGACGAAAGTTAGATTCTTTTGTAGTTCGTAAGGCCGAGAAAGCACATGGTTTGCAACGTCGGATTGAAGGACCAGACGTCAAAGGCCGAAGAGTTCTAGCAGTTGAAGATACATCAACAACTGGTGGTTCGGTTATGACAGCAGTTGAAGCGCTAAAAGAAGCTGGCGCAATTGTCGTTGGTGTTGCAGTTATTGTGGAACGTGGCGCGGCCCCGCTTATTGCCGAGAATGGCTTGGAATATCTTGCTGCTTATCAACTTGCAGATTTAGGTCTGTAACTTAACTTAAGTGTTTGCGGCTTCGCCACTCTTTAAATATCTCCCAAAATATCGGCGCTATCGAAACAATTACAATTATTGCAACGATAGGAAGAACATATTTATCTACGGAGCCTTTTAATTTTTCACCGAGAACATATCCGCCCCAAATAAATCCCTGAGTCCAAACAATCGCACTGCCCACGTTCCAAAGAAAGAATCTTTTGTAGCTCATCTGCGCAACACCAGCGGCAGGATTTACTAGGTGGCGCACAATTGGAATAAATCGCCCAAGAAAAATCATCTTTCCAATGCCATATTTATCGATCCATTTTTGTAACGTCTTTAGCCGCTTTGGATTGAAATACTTAGAATCTTCGCGACCAAATAATTTACTGCCGTAGGTGTAGCCC
This sequence comes from Actinomycetota bacterium, assembly GCA_009705075.1. Classification (GTDB taxonomy): domain Bacteria; phylum Actinomycetota; class Actinomycetes; order Nanopelagicales; family Nanopelagicaceae; genus AAA044-D11. The sequence continues at coordinate 1,000 of WLCY01000012.1, read as the reverse complement.
AGCCAATGGCCAAATTGAGAACCAGTAATTGCAAATAATGGGGCGCCAATTGCGAGTTCACGGATCGAGAGGTGGATTTTGATGACCTCGCCCGTTCCAGATGCGGCAATTCCAGCCATAAAGAGCAGCGAATCCCCCGGCAAGCCGATGACTATCGGAAGCCCAGTTTCGACGAAGAGGATAAGGAAGATGCCAGCCAAGCCGAAGGAATTAATTGCAGACTCGGCATTAAAGGCGTGGAAGATGTCCATAGAGCGGCAAATATACCCATATAAATTAAACGTATACCTATTTATTTGCATCTCACAGTGGTTCTATGTGTAATCTTTCGCTTCTAATGAGCCCTAAAGATGGGGCTCGAGATTCACCGACAAGTTCAACGACGCACCTATAGGAGATCTTCGTGGAAAATCTGGTCCATGTAACTGGTTCCAACCTGACCTACGTTTATGTAGTTCTAGGCATTTCTCTGGTGGCTCTAGCCATCGCTTATGCACTTCGCGCACAAGTTCTCGCCGCGGATGAAGGAACCGAGAAAATGAAGGAGATCGCCGCTGCCGTTCAAGAAGGTGCAGCCGCATACCTCAATCGTCAATTCAAAACCCTTTCATATTTCGTAGGAATAGTTTTCTTTCTACTCTTCGCACTTCCTGGAGAATTCGACATTCGTTTAGGTCGCTCGATCTTCTTCTTGCTGGGGGCAGCATTTTCTGCAGCAGTTGGATATAACGGAATGTGGCTTGCAGTCCGCGCAAATGTTCGCGTTGCAGAAGCAGCTCGCCAGAAGTCGGCTGAGAATGCGGTAAAGATTGCTTTCCGTACTGGTGGCGTAGTTGGAATGACAACCGTTGGCCTTGGACTTCTCGGTGCCTCACTTGTGGTTGCGATTTATCGTGAAAATGCACCAGCAGTTCTTGAAGGATTTGGTTTCGGTGCTGCGATGCTCGCGATGTTCATGCGCGTAGGCGGAGGTATCTTCACAAAGGCGGCAGATGTTGGC
>WLCY01000119.1 GCA_009705075.1 Actinomycetota bacterium | reverse complement strand
GCGCTCACGAATCTCTTGAACAACTTCCATAGGCGCTTTCGCCATGAAACCCTCATTTTCCAGCTTTACCTTTGCGGTAGCGCGATCTTTCTCGGCGGTTGCTAAATCTTTAGTTAGACGTGCTCGTTCTGCGACCACATCAATTGCGCCAGTTAAATCAAATTCAACTTTAACTTTACCAACCTCAATTGCGGCAGTTGCGCTGCCAGATATCGGTTCAATGCGACATACGAAACGGATAGCTGCTTCATATTTTGCAAGTATTTCCAAGCCAGTGATACCTGCCCCAATTTTTGCAGAAGTTTTTATCCCTTGATCATTTCTAAATCTACGTATTTCGGTAACCAAGTCTTGTAATTGCGCAACAATTTGTTTTGACTCTTCACTACGATTTTCTAAGTCGAACTTAGGCCAAGTTGCAGTGACTAAAGTTTCGCCACCAGTAAATGAGCACCAGAGTTCTTCGGTAATAAATGGCATGGTCGGATGCATAAGGCGCAGCAATTGATCTAGGACATGTCCTAAAACCCGCGCAGAATTCGCAGCTTCATCTCCCCCTGCGGCGAAAGAAGCCTTGGAAAGTTCAAGATACCAATCACACAAGTCATCCCAGGCAAAGTGATAAATAATTTCACAAGCCTTAGCAAACTCAAAGCTCTCAAGTAGTTGATCAACCGATTCTACGGTTTCATCTAACCGAGTCAGAATCCATTGATCTATCGCATTTAGCGAATTGAACGCTGGAACTTCGCCATCAATATTTGCACCGTTCATTATTGCAAAACGTGAAGCGTTCCAAAGTTTTGTTGCAAAGTTTCTAGATCCGCCGATCCACTCCTCGGCAATTGCCTGATCAGTTCCTGGATTAGCACCTCGTGCAAGCGTAAAACGCAACGCGTCAGAGCCGTATTTATCCATAAACTCAATTGGGTCAACGGTATTACCGCGGGATTTACTCATCTTCTTTCCAAAGCGATCGCGCACAAGACCGTGAAGTGCAATCGTGTGGAAAGGCGCGATGCCATCAGTTACGAATAATCCAAGAAGAACCATTCGCGCGACCCAGAAAAAGAGAATGTCATATCCTGTAACTAAAACACTTGTTGGGAAGAACTTTGCAAGATCATCAGTTTTATCTGGCCAACCCAAAGTAGAGAATGGCCACAAACCAGAAGAGAACCAGGTATCTAGAACATCTGGATCTTGGACATATCCAGCAGGAGGAGTTTCATCTGGTCCACACACAACGACTTCGCCATTTGGTCCGTAATAAACCGGAATCTGATGTCCCCACCAAAGTTGGCGAGAGATACACCAGTCGTGCATGTTATCTATCCAGTCGAAATATCTTGGAGCGAGTTCTTCGGGCTCAATTTTAATTCTGCCATCACGTACGGCATCTCCCGCTGCTTTAGCAAGCGGCGCAACTTTCACAAACCATTGCTTTGAAAGTCTTGGTTCAACTGTTGTATCGCAACGTTGGCAATGCCCAACAGCGTGAATATAAGGACGCTTCTCGGCAACAATTCGACCCATCTTACGAAGCTCTTCAACCACTTCTTTGCGCGCTTCAAAGCGATCCATTCCATCAAAACGTGTTCCGGAATTAGCCATAACTCCGTGCTCGTTCATAATTATTGGCATTTCAATTCCGTGGCGCATCGCCATCTCGAAGTCATTTGGATCGTGGGCTCCAGTTACTTTCACTGCGCCGGTGCCAAAATCTGGATCAACTAACTCATCTGCAATTATCGGAATCATTCGATTTACCAGAGGCAAAAGCACGTTCTTTCCAACAAGGTCTTTATATCTTGGATCATCTGGATGGACTGCAACCGCGCCATCGCCCATCATTGTTTCGGCGCGAGTTGTTGCAACAACTATAGAAATTTCATCATCGCCATATCTAACTTGTACAAATTCACCTGAATCATCGCTATGTTCCACTTCAATATCAGAGAGCGCTGTTAAACATCTTGGACACCAGTTGATGATTCGCTCTGCACGGTAAATTAATTCTGCGTCGTAGAGCCGTTTAAATATTTCCAGAACTGCCTTTGAGAGTCCGGCGTCCATCGTGAAACGTTCGCGCGACCAATCAACCGAATCTCCGAGACGCTTCATCTGATCAAGAATTAGACCACCCGACTCAGCTTTCCATTCCCAAACTTTTGCTACAAATTTTTCTCGCCCGAGATCATGTCTCGATAACCCTTGCACTGCTAATTGTTTCTCAACAACATTCTGGGTTGCAATTCCGGCATGGTCCATACCTGGAAGCCAGAGCGCTTCGAAGCCTTTCATTCGCTTCATACGAATCAACACATCTTGAAGCGTGTGATCAAGTGCGTGACCGATATGCAAACTTCCAGTTACATTCGGCGGCGGAATAACAATTGTGAATGGTGGTTTTGATGATTTTGCATCAGCAGTGAAGTAGCCAGCTAATAACCATTTTTGATAGAGCGGGGCTTCAATGTCAGCAGGCGTAAATGCGGCTGCCAACTCTTTCTTATTAGATTTATTACCCTCGCTCATAGGAGATGAGTCTAGATTAAGCGCTCTTCTCTTCTGAACTCTTCTCGGCCTTATCAGCCTTACTTTGACGCTTTGGCCCACCTGCTGGGCGATTAACCAATGTTGGAGCCGCTTCTTTTAGAACTGCTTGTGGCGTAATTATCACCTTTGCGACATCAGGCTTTGATGGAATTTCATACATCACGCCGAGCAAAGTTTCCTCCATGATCGCCCTGAGTCCACGCGCACCAGTGCCTCTTTTTATTGCAAGATCTGCGACAACTTCGAGCGCCTCGGGCGAGAACTCAAGTTCTACATCATCTAGCTCAAATAGCTTCTGATATTGCTTTACGAGTGCATTCTTTGGTTCGGTAAGAATTTCCATAAGTGCCGGGCGATCCAAATTCTCTACACTTGTAAGAATTGGTAGTCGGCCAATAAATTCTGGAATCATTCCAAATTTCAATAAATCCTCAGGCATTACATCGGCGAAGAAATCCTTCGCAGCGTTCTCTTCAGCGCTCTGCAAGGTTGCATTGAAACCAACACCAGCTTTGCCCTTTCGACCTTCAATAATCTTGTCGAGACCGGCAAATGCACCACCGACGATAAAGAGAATATTTGTTGTATCAATTTGTAGAAATTCTTGATGTGGGTGCTTACGACCGCCTTGAGGTGGAACAGCAGCAGTAGTTCCTTCCAAAATCTTTAGGAGCGCTTGCTGTACGCCTTCACCCGAAACGTCGCGTGTGATCGAAGGATTCTCACTTTTGCGTGCAACCTTATCGATTTCATCAATATAAATAATTCCCGTTTCAGCCTTTTTAACATCGTAATCGGCTGCCTGAATTAACTTAAGAAGAATGTTCTCAACATCTTCGCCAACATAGCCCGCCTCGGTTAAAGCTGTTGCATCGGCTATTGCAAATGGCACATTTAGCATCCTGGCTAAAGTCTGCGCAAGAAGCGTCTTGCCACATCCAGTTGGACCAAGAATTAAAATATTGGACTTTGAAAGTTCAATAGATTCTTCACGCTTTGATTCGCCGGATTGCACACGCTTGTAATGGTTATAGACAGCAACAGATAGAGATTTCTTTGCGCGATCTTGGCCAACTACATATTGATCTAGAAATTCATAAATTTCTTGTGGCTTAGGAAGTTCAGCTAGTCCGAGTGAACTTGTCTCTTCAAGTTCTTCAATAATGATTTCATTACAGAGTTCAATACATTCATCGCAGATGTAGACCCCAGG
>WLCY01000118.1 GCA_009705075.1 Actinomycetota bacterium | reverse complement strand
ACCCTGACTTCTGAGAGTGGGGTTCTCGTTGAATACCCAAATTACACAAAGCCGAAAGAGTGGCGAGGTCTTAACGTCCCGGATATCTTGTTATCGGGCAACCACGGCGAAATTGCTAAGTGGCGATTCGAGCAGGCGCAAATTCGCACTAAGAATCGCCCTAGTTAATTCAATTTAACTCGCGAGTAGCACAATGTGTGCGCTAAGTTCCCCCAATGACGACAATCGACCCGAAGATTCAGACGCGTTTAATTCGCGATCTAGAACCAACTGTCGAGATTGAATTAGAGCGACATGTCGCAACTACAAAAGATTGGTATCCACACGAGTATGTCCCTTGGAGCGAGGGTCGAACCTTTGCTGGACCTCTCAATGGTGATGCTTGGGAAGCGAAAGATTCAAAGTTAACTGCGATTGCCCAAGATTCATTAATTCTAAATTTGCTTACCGAAGATAATTTACCGAGTTATCACACCGAAATTGCGGTCTCAATGAGTCGTGAAGGTGCGTGGAATACTTGGATTAATCGTTGGACTGCTGAAGAAGCTCGTCATGGAATTGTTATGCGCGATTATTTAATGGCAACTCGCGGTGTTGATCCAAATGAACTTGAAGATTTACGCATGGCCCACATGATGGCCGGCTATCAAACACCTTATGACAACGACATGTTGCACACAGTTTCATATGTGACTTTCCAAGAACTAGCGACACGCATTTCGCACCGTAATACTGGCCGAATATCCAATGATGAGATTTGCGAAGGAATGCTTGCTCGAGTGGCGCTAGATGAAAACTTGCACATGTTGTTCTACCGCAACCTACTTGGAGCCGCTCTCGATTTAGAGCCGAATGCTGCAATGGTTGCGATCAAAGACGTTGTCACAAATTTTCAAATGCCAGGAGCTGGAATGCCAGGTTGGGGACGTAAATCAGTACAGATTGCACTCGCTGGAATCTATGATCCCAAGTCTCATTTAGAGGATGTAGTTGCTCCAATCTTGCGTTCTTGGAATATTTTTAATCGTGAAGATTTCACTGCCGAAGGTGCAGCTGCTCGTGACGAGTTAGGCGCATACATTGCAGCAGCAGAAGCCGATGTTTCGAAATTTGTTGAGAAGCGAGATGCGCATTTCGATCGCTTAGTTGCTCGAGGGCAGAGCCCAATTCGACTTAAAGATTAATCAAGTAATAGTGCTACAGGCGGGAATATTTTCGACACGCCGAGGGTTGATTAGGTAGGCGAGGCACTTATACGACACTATCCGCCCTGTTGGCAGTTAAAGAGATTGCCGTTATTAATTTTTAGAAGGAGGTGCCATGGCAACGGATTACGACACACCGCGAAAGCAAGATGAAGAACTTCACGAGGAATCACTTGAAGAACTGAAGGCTCGCAGAGCAGATGCTCAGTCTGGTCAAGTAGATATTGATGAAGAAGAAGCGGCTGAAAATCTAGAACTTCCGGGCGCTGATCTCTCTGGCGAAGAGCTAACAGTTCGAGTTGTTCCAAAGCAGGAAGATGAATTCACTTGCTCAAGATGTTTCTTAGTTCATCACGCTTCACAACTTGCAAAAGGTGAAGGCGCAAAGGCGGTCTGCAAAGATTGCGCTTAATTAGTGGTCGGCAACGTTAAGTATTTTTGCTAAATCATTCGCTCTATTGGTGCTAATCAGCCAGTAGGGCGTTTTATCTTTAGGGTCGCGCAAATCAATTTTAATGGCAGAGTTAACCCAAAACCTTATCTGTAGGTAACAAGCAGGATCTGCATCAACGCCTCGGACTCTCTTAAATTCAGCAGGTTCGAGAGCCTTAAAGTTATGAATAAATGCCCGCTCAATTGCAGCAGGACCGACTAGCAACCATCCCTTAGTCACTCGAATTTCAAGCGCACTTTTCTGCGCCGCATAAATCAGTAGCCCAAATTGAATTAACGAAATAGCAATCGCTGCGTCGTTTCCAAGTGCGGCCCAAACCGAGAGAGAGACTGATCCGGTCATAAATATTGCGAAGACCCAAACCCAGATAGACCAGTTCAATCGCTCATGATAAATCGCAACCCCATAGTCCAAATCGCTAGCTATTTTTCTTTTTGCCACAGGCACACGCTACGGCATCTTTTCCTAGGGGTTGTTTCCATCAGTTACTTAGCAGGTTAGGCTTTACTCATGAGTCGTGTTCCGAGCACAGTGCCACCAGAAGGTTCGGAAATACCGCCACGCCATCCCAAGGCTCCGCTTCCCGGAACTAAAATTCCTTCGCACTTCGGACATTGTTTTGGGTGTGGAGAATTACATCCAACTGGTTTACATCTAGTTGCACATGCAGGCGAGGGTCAGAATTTAACTGCAGTATTCACGGTAACCGAGGATCATCAAGGAGCGCCGGGGCTTGCCCATGGCGGCTTACTCTCTCTTGCCTTTGATGAGGCGCTTGGAAAACTAATGTGGTTGATTCGCTCACCAGCGGTAACAGCAAGACTTGAAACGGATTTTTTGCTCCCCGTTCCGATGGGGACAATTCTTCATATAAGTGCGGAAATAACCGGGCAAGTAAATCGAAAAATTTATTGCAGCGCCGTTGGTCGAATTAACAGCGAAGACGGTCCAATTGCCGTGCGGGCTGCTGCGCTCTTTGTAATTGTTCCGATGCAACACTTCCTTGATAATGCTCCTAAGGCCTATATCGACCATGTGACTTCGCATCCCGAACTCCTTGCATTTGTAGATCCAGAATTTGAAATCAATCCATGACGGCATCAAACAAGGTAGAAGTTCTAATTACCCGGCTAGATAGCTCAGTTCCTGCACCAAGCTATGCCAAACCTGGTGATGCAGGGGCTGATTTAACATGCAGAGTAGATGTGACTCTCCAACCTGGAGAGCGAGCTCTAGTTCCCACTGGAATTTCAATCGCACTGCCCAATGGATATGTAGCACTCGTTCATCCACGCTCTGGCCTAGCGATAAAACATGGCGTAACAATGGTCAACTCACCTGGAACGGTTGATGCTGGATTTCGCGGTGAGCTTCAAATAATTTTAATTAATCACGACCCTAAAGCTGCAATTTCATTTAAGAAGGGGGATCGGATAGCGCAATTAGTTATCCAGAAAGTTGAACGTGCAGAGTTTATCGAAGTCACTAATCTTCCTGGTTCAGATCGTGGATCTGGCGGATTTGGATCTACTGGGGGCAAGAGTTAATGCAAGAAGAAGATAAGGCAAAAGTTGTAACAGCGCTCGGTGGTAAAAAAGGAATTATTGATTCCACAATACCTTCACTAATTTTCTTGCTTACCTATAACGTTACGCACAATTTGCGCATCTGCTTATATCTTTCAATAGTAATAGCGGCCTTACTTTTAATCTGGCGCCTAATAAAGCGAGACACTTTAGTTCATGCCATAACTGGTTTTATTGGTATCGCGTTTTGTGGTTGGTTTGCTTGGAAGACTGGCGAGGCCAAGGATTACTACGCACCAAGTCTCTGGAAAAACTCGGGATTTGCCTCTCTATATTTGATCTCGAACTTGGTTAAGTGGCCGATAATCGGTGTAATGCTCGGTCCAATTTTGGGTGAAAATATGAATTGGCGTAAAGATGCAAAGCGACTTGCCGCATATCAAAAGGCAACTTGGATTTGGTTTGCACTATTCGCGATACGTCTAGGAATCCAATATCCGTTGTATAAGACCAATCAGCTAAATGCTCTGGGTGTCGCAAACATTTTCTTGGGATTTCCACTTTATCTTGCAACACTCTGGGGCACCTGGCTTGTAATT
>WLCY01000117.1 GCA_009705075.1 Actinomycetota bacterium | reverse complement strand
CGATCATCATGGTATCAACGCTGCGATATTCAGATTTAGACCCTGGCTCAAATGCCATCTTGCGGTTGTGTTTCATAAACCAATCAAGGTCAGTTGTTGCATACATCTGTGCAATTGCGACTCCCCAACCCTGAGGTCCAGTTGGGTAATTATCTGAAACTCCAACGCCACTCTGCATATCGAGAAGGCTCTGGACGGTAACGCGATCAAATGAAGTGCCATTTTTTAACTCTGGGAAATACTTGATGAAGAGGTCACTCTCTTTTAACTTTCCTTGAGCAATCAATTGGCCCGCAATAATTGAAGTCATTGTTTTCGCTACTGAATATGAGGGTAATTGTGAAGATTCGCTAAATCCACTCTTGTAATACTCGTAAGTTATTACGCCATTTCTCACTAAAAGAAGCGCATTTGTATTGGTTCGATCAAGAAAGTCCTGCCACTTAATCTGCTTGCCTTTCCAGGCAACGGTATCTGGAGTCGCTTCAGTACTAGTTGGCCACTCAATCGGATTAGCCGAAGGTTCAATTGTGTGCCAGGGCATTAGCGTTGGGGTTTTAGAGGCCGGTGCTAGCCCAAGTTTTATTGCAGCGATGGGATTTGGGTAGTGAATAAATCTTGTGAATCCGGTTAAGGCAACCGCCAGGGCAACTAGAACTATTAGGGTATTTCGCAGCACTCGCAATAAACGTCTCATGAGAGAAGGGTAGGAGGCTCTAGGCTAGGAACATGGAAGCCACTGCGATGATTGCCGAATTAGCTGACAAGGCACGATTGGCTGCACGCACACTTATCGCCGCGAGCGATAGTGATCGAGTTGAAGCTCTCATCCGAATCGCAGATGAATTAAGCGCGAGTGAAGTAGAAATCTTGGCGGCAAATGCAATCGATATGGAAAATGCAGAGCGCGATGGCATGGCCGAATCTATGCAAGATAGATTGCTTTTAACAGCAGCCCGAGTTCATGGGATGGCCGATGGGGCGAAACAAGTTTCGAAACTTCCGAGCCCACTTGGTAAAACTTTGCGAGAAAGCACTTTAGAAAATGGTCTTCATTTAAAACAAATTTCAGTGCCTTTTGGCGTTGTCGGAATGGTTTATGAGGCGCGCCCAAATGTGACGGTTGATGCTGCGGTTATCTTATTGATGTCAGGAAATGCCGCCCTTCTTCGCGGTTCTTCAAGTGCTGCAAACAGCAATGAAGTACTGGTCAATGTGATGCGCCGGGCGCTAGCGAAAACTAATATTTCACCTGACGTACTTCAGCTTGTACCTTCAAGCGATCGTTCCACTGTGACAGCTTTATTGCATGCTCGTGGCAAAGTTGATCTTGTTATTCCTAGGGGGAGTGCGGCTCTGATTCGCACCGTTGTTGATGATTCGACTGTTCCAACAATTGAAACCGGTGCCGGTGTCTGCCATGTTTATGTTGATTCTGAAGCAGATCTAGCGAAGGCGCTTCCAATAGTTATGAACTCTAAGACTCATCGGCCAAGTGTCTGTAATGCGGCTGAAACTTTATTGGTTCATGCAAGCGCTGCAGAAGAATTCTTACCAATAGCCTTATCAGCACTTCGTGAAGCTAAAGTTAAATTGAATGTGGATGCTGTCGTAGCAAAAATTGCTCAAAAAAATAATATTGATGTGAGTATTGCGAACGAGGCTAATTGGTCAACTGAATACAACTCACTAGAAATGAATGTTGCAGTGGTGCCAAATCTACTTGCCGCTTCGGACCACATAGCTAAGTATGGAACTAAACATACTGAGGCAATTGTTACTGAATCAGAAGCTAACGCAGCAAAATTCATTGCACTAAGCGATTGCGCTGCGGTAATGGTTAATGCATCTACAAGATTTACCGATGGCGAGCAGATGGGTTTTGGTGCCGAAATTGGGATCTCAAATCAGAAGCTGCATGCCCGCGGTCCAATGGGGTTAGAGCAAATGACCACCACGACTTGGATTGTTACTGGCTCAGGCCAAATTCGCGCATAACTTCAATTTATAAGTAAGCACTGGCTCGCGATAAGGTTCGACCATGGCCGCAATTTCTCGTGATGATGTCGCTCACCTAGCAAAGCTGGCCCGTGTTGAAATGACTCCTGATGAACTTGATCATATGGCCGTCGAACTCGAACAAATTTTGGGTGCTGTTAAGCGAGTTCAAGAAGTTGCAACTTCAGATATTCCACCAACTTCGCATCCACTTTCCATGTCCAATGTTTTCCGCGATGATGTTGTAAAACCAAGTCTGACAAATGAAGAGGCCTTATCTGGTGCGCCAGCAAAGGCGGAAGAACGCTTCAAGGTTCCACAAATTCTCGGTGAAGAATGACAAATATTTATTCAACTGCTGCCGAAATGGCAAGCGCGCTTGCAGCCAAAGAAATCTCTTCAGTAGAACTTACGCAGCAACACTTGGACCGCATATCTGAAGTCGATGGGAAGATTAACGCTTTCTTGCATATCGATAACAGCGGTGCGTTGGAGCAAGCAGAAGCTATTGATAAGAAGCGAGCAAAGGGCGAAGAACTATCGCCACTTGCTGGAGTTCCAATTGCGGTTAAAGATATTTTGGCCCAAAAAGGAATTCCGACAACTGCCGGATCAAAGATTCTTGAAGGCTGGCGCCCACCTTATGACTCAACGGTTGTAGCGAAGTTAAAAGCTGCTGGTGTTGTAATTCTTGGTAAGACAAATATGGATGAATTCGCAATGGGTTCGTCTACCGAAAATTCTGCTTATGGCACTACTCAAAATCCTTGGGACTTAACTAGAACTCCCGGCGGATCGAGTGGCGGATCTGCAGCCGCAGTTGCAGCATTCGAAGCGCCACTTGCAATTGGAACTGATACTGGCGGATCAATTCGCCAACCAGCTGCGCTAACTGGAATTGTTGGAGTTAAACCAACTTATGGTGGGGTTTCCCGATACGGCGTTATTGCATATTCATCGAGCCTTGATCAGGTTGGACCATTCGCGCGAACAGTATTAGATACCGCGCTATTACATGAAGCGATTGCGGGACATGATGAACGCGATTCGACAAGTATTAATGCGCCAGTTCCGCAAGTAGTTGCGGCTGCAAAACGACTTGATGTTAAGGGAATGAAGATAGGTGTAATTAAGGAGTTAAGTGGTTCTGGTTTTCAAGCCGGTGTAAGTGCGCGAATAAATGAGTCCATAGAATTATTAGTTGCTGCCGGCGCCGAAATTGTCGAAGTTTCATGCCCTAACTTTGAGTATGCACTTGCTGCTTATTACTTAATCGCGCCATCAGAAGCCTCATCCAACCTGGCCCGCTTTGATTCAATGCGCTATGGCCTACGCGTTGGCGATGATGGAAGTAAAGGCGCTGAAGAAGTTATGAGTGCTACTCGCGAAGCTGGTTTCGGCAAAGAGGTAAAGCGCCGAATCATTCTTGGAACTTATGCGCTTTCATCTGGTTATTACGATGCTTATTATGGTTCTGCTCAGAAGGTTCGCACACTTGTAAAACGCGATTTTGAAAGCGCATTTACTAAAGCAGATGTTCTTATCTCACCCGTGACTCCTACAACAGCCTTTAAAATCGGCGAGAAGAGCAACGATCCTGTTGCTATGTATCTAAGTGACATTGCAACCATTCCAGTAAATATGGCTGGAATCGGTGGAATGAGCCTTCCGGTAGGCCTGGCAGAAGAAGATGGATTGCCGGTGGGCCTACAAATAATGGCACCGTTAATGCAAGATGATCGTTTCTATCGCGTTGGCGGAACTCTTGAAGCGGCGCTGCTTTCAAAGTGGGG
>WLCY01000116.1 GCA_009705075.1 Actinomycetota bacterium | reverse complement strand
GGTTCCACTTCCATGAACATTATTTTGAATCTTAAGTGTCGCAAGTTGTTCATGCCACCACTTTCGGGCATCTGCGAAACGGTTATTTCCCTTTACGCTTGTGCTCTTCCATTCACCAAAACCAATTAGCCCTTCGCCACCGCGAATCCATGTCGTTGTAATCTCTAAATCTGTAGAAATTGAATCAAGGGCTGGGTGCTCGCCAAGAATCTCGGTAGTTATATTTGTGGGCACAGTTAGCTTTTAACTAATCGTTATCGCTTTGAAACGAATCGCCATAGAACTGGAAGTGCGGTACTTGCAATTGCAATCTTGATTACTTCACCGAAGATAAAAGGGGTTAGGCCTTTTTCAAATGTCCAGCTCCAACTTTGGCCTGTGTATTGCTGAAGCCAGAAAAGTCCAGCAGTGAAAATAATTGTGTTTCCAATAATCATTGTAGGAATTACTGTTTTGATTCTCTGATCCCATTTGCGACCAGCAAGTGCTCCGAGGACTAATGTGGAAATGAGCATTCCAACTAGATACCCACCTGTTGGACCACCAATTTTTTCAACGCCATGTGATCCTGATGCGAAAATTGGAGCGCCGATTATTCCCATCAATAAATAGAAAGCCATCGTGCTAAAGCCAAGAGTTGCACCATAAGCAGTCCCTAAAAGCAGAACTCCAAGAGTTTGACCTGTGAAAGGAACTGGTGAGCCTGGAATTGGAAAGGAGATTTGCGCCATGGCAGCGAGAAAGACTGTTCCAGAAAGTATTAAAGAAATTTGAGTTACTGCAGTAGTGCGTGGAATAACTGCAGATCTAAGAGTGCTTACTTGCGATATCTGGACCATGAGCCAAACCTCTCGTTAATTTGTAGTCGGAGCCTACTACCGCGAGAATATACGCGTGAGTAGAGCTGACCTAGGCAAGGAGCCCGATGAGGTTTCTGCGATGTTCGATGGGGTTGCTCGCCGCTATGACTTACTAAATGACTTGCTTAGCCTGGGCCGAACTAAAGCTTGGCGAAAAGTTGCAACTTCAATAATTGCGCCGAAACCCGGAATGCGGATTTTAGATATTGCAGCAGGAACAGGTTCCTCAAGTCGACCGCTTGCAGATGCAGGTGCTGAAGTTATCCCGCTAGATTTTTCAAAAGGAATGTTAGATGCTGGAAGAAAACGTCATCCCGATTTAGCATTCACGCAAGGAGATGCGCTCGCACTTTCATTTAAAGATAATGAATTCGACGTAACAACAATTTCATTTGGATTGCGCAATACTTCTGACAGCCTTAAAGCGCTTCGAGAATCTTTGCGAGTTTTAAAACCAGGTGGGCGAATGGTTGTTGTTGAATTTTCACAACCAACAAACCGAATTTTTCGTACGTTATATCTACGCTATCTAATGCGCGCACTCCCAACTATTGCCAGAAGAGTCTCTTCTAATCCCGACGCATATGTTTACTTGGCAGAGTCCATTTTGGCCTGGCCAAATCAACCAGGTCTGGCCGCGCTAATGACAGAGGCTGGATTTGAAAAAGTCCATTGGAAGAATCTGACCTTCGGAATCGTCGCTATTCATATTGGATTCAAGCCGACTTTATAGCCGTGATTACTGCCACATATCGAACAGGCTGGCTATATTCAGATTAAATCCGCGTTTACAGATTGTGACCTATAACGCCTAAACCCGTAGACTCTCGGATTGTGAACCCATACGTACCGATCCTGGTAATTGGCGCAATTGGCTTCGGATTCGGAGCAATTTCAGTTGTTGCCGCAGCAGTCACAGGACCAAAGCGATACAACAGAGCAAAAGTTGAAGCTTACGAATGCGGAATTCAACCTTCACCTCAAGCAGCAGGTGGCGGACGCTTCCCAGTTAAATACTTCTTAACGGCAATGCTATTTATTGTCTTTGATATTGAAATAGTTTTCTTGTATCCATGGGCAGTTACATTCGACAAATTAGGATTGTTTGGGTTAGTCGAAATGGCAATTTTTATTGGAACTGTCTTTGTTGCTTATGCTTATGTCTGGCGCCGCGGCGGATTGGAATGGGATTAAATCCATGGGTCTAGAAGAGAAATTACCTGCAGGCTTTGCGCTAACGAGCGTTGAAAAACTCGCTGGATATATGCGTAAGAACTCACTTTGGCCAGCAACATTCGGTCTTGCTTGTTGTGCAATTGAGATGATGGCATTTGGTGGCGGACGTTATGACGCGGCACGTTTTGGAATGGAAGTTTTTCGCGCATCACCACGTCAGGCAGATTTAATGATTGTTGCAGGTCGAGTTTCAAATAAAATGGCGCCAGTTCTTCGTCAGATTTATGATCAAATGGCTGCACCAAAATGGGTTATTGCAATGGGAGCCTGCGCATCTTCAGGTGGCATGTTTAATAATTATGCAATTGTGCAAGGCGTTGATCACGTTGTGCCTGTAGATATTTATCTTCCTGGTTGCCCACCTCGTCCAGAAATGTTGATGGATGCAATTTTGAAATTGCATGAACACATTGGCAGTGAAAAACTTGGTGTAAATCGTGAGCAAGTTATTAGAGAAGTAGAAGCTGCAGCGCTCGCTGCAAAGCCAACTCATGAGCTAAAGGGATTGCTTGCATGAGCGAGACCCACGGAATGTTTGGAACCAGTGGTTCCGGAGATACTTCAGGATTTGGCGGCCTAGTTCGTAGCGCTGCAAATATCGGCTCAAGCGAACGGCCATATGGCAGCTATTTTGATGAAGTTGCCGATGAACTTGAACGTGCATATCCAGAATTTAGTGATGCAATAGAGAAAGTTGTTGTAGATCGTGGCGAACTTACGCTTCATGTAAAGCGTGAAAAATTATTTGATACCGCCAAGAAGTTACGTGATACTGAATCACTTCGTTTTGAAATCTGTCTTGGCGTTAACGGAGTTCACTATCCAGAAGATAAGAACCGTGAACTTCATGCGGTCTATCCATTACTTTCAATGACACACAATCGCCGGATTCGTTTAGAAGTTAGCGTTCCTGATTCAGATCCACACTTGCCATCACTTGTAGAAGTTTGGGCCGGAAACAATTGGCACGAGCGCGAGACTTGGGACATGTTTGGAATAATTTTTGATGGCCATCCAGGACTAACTCGGATCTTGATGCCAGATGATTGGCCAGGACATCCGCAGCGAAAAGATTATCCACTCGGTGGTATTCCAATCGAATATAAGGGCGCAACAGTTCCAGCGCCATCAGAACGTAGGTCTTACCAATGACAATTCGCGATTCATACGCATCCGCAACTGACACAACTGAAGGTCGCGTCTATTCAGTTACTGGTGGCGATTGGGATTCACTCGTTACTGAAATTGGGCAGACGAAAGAGGAGCGCGTTGTTGTAAACATGGGGCCACAGCACCCATCAACTCACGGCGTACTTCGTTTAGTACTAGAACTTGAGGGCGAAACAATCACTGAGGCCCGCGCCGGAATTGGATACCTTCACACCGGGATTGAAAAGAATGCGGAATATCGCACCTGGACTCAAGGCGTCACATTCGTTACACGTATGGATTACTTGGCTCCGATTTTTAACGAAACTGCATATTGCCTTGCAGTTGAAAAACTCTTGGGAATCACTAACGACATTCCAGAACGCGCAAGTGAAATTCGCGTTCTAATGATGGAGCTAAATCGCATCTCTTCACACATGGTTGCACTTGGAACTGGCGCACTCGAACTCGGCGCACTTTCACCGATGATTTTTGCCTTCCGCGAACGCGAGAAAGTTTTAGATGTCTTCGAAATGATCTCTGGTTTGC
>WLCY01000115.1 GCA_009705075.1 Actinomycetota bacterium | reverse complement strand
GTTCGATCTGCTGCCCGGAAAACCATGGTGTAGGCCAGCGAAATTTTGCCATCACCTACCCTGTCGTAGCGATCAAAGAGCGTAATGCTTTCTAGTAATTCGCCAGCACCAGATTTTAAAGCTGATTCCACTTTAGCTGCAGAAATTGATTCATCAACTACAACTGCAATATCTTGAATCGCTGCAGGCATTGTGATCAAAGTTTGTAATTTTTTTGTATCTGGGAAACCAAGAGCGCTCAGTACGACTACGAATGCGCATGAACGTTCAGGAAGACCGAGATCTGCGATTACTCTTGGGTGTAATTCCCCAGCATGTGCTACTGGTTTGCCATCAACTTGCAGTTCGGCGCAACGACCAGGATGCCATGGTGCAAAATCTGAACTTATAGTGCTCGTGCTATTTCCGGTGGCTTCAATTATCGAACGTGCGAAACCTATGGCTTCTACCCAAGTAAATTCTGAGGCCTTACCATTCCAACTATCTGAACCAAGCTTTCCCGCCACAACTCCACCAACATGAAGTGGCTGGTTTGGCACACTCTTGTAAATCATCTCTTGCGTTTGCGTATCAGGTGCTCTATCTGTTCCAACAACCTTTTGACTGACGAGTTTCTCAGTATTTCTAAAGACCGAACCAATTTCGAAAATCGCAATATCTTTTGCGCCACGTCCTTGATTGCGAACTGCGGTTAGAAGCAACCCTGGCAGTAGATGAGTTCGAAGATCTGGAAATTCTTCAGACATCGGATTTGCCAACTTAAAACTCTTCGCGCGATCGCCAACAAAGCCTAGCTTTGCAACAAATTGCGGATTAACAAAGGGAGAGTTATAAACTTCAGCAAAACCATTGGCTGCCAAGAAATTTCCAACAGCACGTTTGCGATACTGCATTGGCGAAAGACCAGCGCCTGATTTTCCAGTTGGTAACGTCGACGGGATTCGTTCATACCCGATCATTCGGGCAACTTCTTCAACCAGGTCTGGCGCTAGCAGTAAATCCGCGCGCCAAGATGGCGGGTCGATCTCCCAATTTGTATCGGATTTCTTATTTACATCACAGCCGACAATTAATAACTTAGCTTCAACTTCTTTCGAGTCAACTTTTGTTCCTAAGTATTTGGTGACGAAGTTAGGGTCAAAAGAAACAATCGGCGCATACCTTGGTTCACCTGAAGAACTAGAGCCGACATATTTTGCTCCGCCAAGTTCAATCATTAAAGTGATAGCTCGCGCCGAAGATATCTCGGCAAGTGATGGGTCTACCCCACGCTCTAGCCTTCGCGACGCTTCAGAAGATAATTTATGACGCCTAGAACCTTTAGCGATTGTGATTGGATCGAAGCGTGCAGCTTCTAGCGCAATTTGTGAAGTTTCATTTGTGACTTCTGAACTTGCTCCGCCCATAACCCCCGCCAGTGCAAGGGCTGAACTTTTATCCGCCACAACTAAGTCCTCTGGGTCTAGGTTTCGTTCCTGGTTGTCTAAAGTTTTGATTGTTTTAGTTGTTCCAGCTCGCCTAATAACTAACGAAGTATCGATTTTCTTTGCATCGAAAGCGTGGAGTGGTTGACCAAGCTCGAGCATTACATAGTTTGTAATATCAACGGCTAGTGAAATTGAACGCATTCCACATTTTTCAATCCGTCGGCTCATCCAAAGTGGCGTGGATGCGAGTGGATCGAAATCAGAAATCGTTCGGATGAAAACAACAGATAGGGCGTTCTTGTCTTCGACGCTGATTTGAATTCCATCCTTGTTAATTGGAAACACTGAAACATCCACCTTCGATGCCGGATCTTGATATGGAATACCAAGGGATGCGGCAAGTTCGCGAGCTAACCCACGAATTGAGAGCGCATAACCACGATCTGGGTTCACTGCAGCGTCGACGATTACATCATTTATTTCAAGTAGCGCAATCGCATCTGAGCCAACCTGAGCGCAATCTGGCGGAAGAACAATGATTCCAGCATGTTCGTCGCTAATGCTTAATTCGCGCGCTGAACAAATCATCCCGTTGCTAGTTTTTCCATAAGTTTCCCGAGCAGAAATCGCAAAATTTCCAGGAAGAATGGCACCTGGAAGTGCGGCTACGACTAGATCGCCAACCGCAAAGTTAGTAGCCCCACAGATTATAAATCTCGTTGCGCCTTCACCACAATCTAGGCCAACGTATCGAATTGGCTTCTTATTGCCTGATAACTCTTCAATCGTTTCAACTTTGGCAACCACCAAGGGTCCAGTTAAATCACTACCCTGAACTTCTATACCCTCGACTTCAAAGCCAACGTTTACGAACGCGTTCTCAAGGTCGGCTAATGAAATATCCGTCGGAACATCTACAAATTCGCGAACCCAAGAAAGTGGAATCTTCATCGGGCACCGATTCCAAAACTTCGCGTGAACCTAACATCGCCTTCAACTATGTCATGCATATCAGTAATGCCATGTCTAACCATTAGCGTACGTTCAAGCCCCATTCCGAATGCGAATCCAGAAAACTCGGTCGTATCAATCCCACAAACTTCCAGAACTTTAGGATTGACCATTCCGCAGCCACCCCACTCAATCCAGCGCCCATTGAAATAGAAATCTACTTCAGCGCTCGGTTCTGTGAATGGAAAGAATGATGGACGTAACCTTGTCTTAACATCGGGGCCGAAGATGCTCTGTGCGAAATAATCGAGAGTTCCCTTTAAATCTGCCATCGTAATCCCGCGATCGATTACTAGCCCTTCGACCTGACTGAACACTGGAGTATGTGTTGCATCCAATTCATCTGCACGATATGTGCGACCGGGACAAATAACGTAGATAGGCGGCTTGTTTTCTAGCATCGTTCGAATTTGAACTGGCGAGGTATGAGTACGTAGAACTAATTTAGAATCAAGCGGTTCAATGAAGAAAGTATCCTGCATCGTTCGCGCTGGATGGTCTGCTGGAATATTAAGTGCATCAAAATTTAGCCACTCAGCTTCCAGCTCTGGCCCCTCAGCAACTCGATAGCCAAGGCCTATAAAGAGATCTGATATTTCGTTAGTTAAAATCGTTAGCGGATGGAGGCCGCCTTTTGGCAATTTAGTTGCCGGAAGAGTTACATCAACCCGCTCTTCAGCTAAAACTTTTGCATCTCGTTCTATCTCTAATTCATGTAATTTACTTTCAAAAGCTGCTGACACTTCGGCCTTCGCTGCTCCGACAACTTTGCCAAATTCCGCTTTCTCTTCCGGTGGTAGTTTCCCAAGACTCTGACTTGCCTTTGAAAGATTAGATTTATCTCCAAGATGTTCGCTCTTAACAATCTTTAATTCCGGAAGATCCTTGGCGGCTGCAATTGCGGCCAGAGCGCTCTTGGTTGCACCATTAACTTCAGCAATATTGAGCGACATAATGTGTAAATCCTACCTAATGCCAACCTCAAACATCGCGATTGCAGCTGCGCTTGCGACATTTAAACTCTCGGACTTACCTTTCATCGGAATTGCTACTCGCGCTCCTAGCCCCGGAATTTCTGGTAATCCTCGCGCCTCATTGCCGAAGATGAGAATCTCTTTCTCACTCTTTGGCACTTCAAGAATAGTTCCTTCGCCATTCCCAGCTAGTGCGACGGTGAAGAAATCTCCTTCGCTCGCAAATTCGATTAAATCTTCAATCTCAACGCCTTCTACGACTGGAATATGCCAAAGTGCTCCAACAGTTGCTCTTACGGTTTTCGGCGAGTAAACATCGACACTATTTTTGGAGAAAATCACTGCATCGAAACCTAGAGCTTCGGCTGTTCGAATAACCGTTCCGGAATTCCCTGG
>WLCY01000114.1 GCA_009705075.1 Actinomycetota bacterium | reverse complement strand
AGTGCAAGCGTTAACGGACGATTCTGTTGGATAGAGAACCCGTTGCAAGAGCCGATTCCAAGTTGGGATGATCCAACCGATGAGAGGCCCTGGCTTTAGGTTGGCTTTAGGTTCGTTGAATTAGTTAACGAATGCTTCGCAATACCGCAGTAACAATGCCGAGAATTTCGGCGCTATCACCAGGAATTGGTGCATAGTTCTCATTTGCAGGAAGCAACCAATAATGGCCATCTTTCTTTGACCAAGTTTTCACAGTGGCCTCGCCATCAATCATTGCCGCAACGATCTCGCCCTTATTTGCATCTTTCTGGGCACGAATAACTACGTAATCGCCATCGCAGATTGCAACATCGATCATCGAATCGCCTTTGACTTTGAGCATGTAAACATCGCCCTTGCCAACGAATGATTCTGGAAGTGGGAAGACTTCATCAAAGCTCTGCTCAGCCAAGATTGGTGAACCTGCAGCAATCGATCCAAGTAGTGGAACGTTGCGGGTCTTTTCTGGCGTGATTGCCTCGCCCTCACTTGGATAAGTGATTTCAAGGGCGCGGCCCTTTGTGGCATCGCGGCGGATAAATCCTTTTTCAACCAGGGTCTCTAATTGATATGAAACAGAGGCTGGTGAGGCAAGGCCGGCAGCTTGGCCGATCTCGCGCATAGTTGGGGGATAGCCGTTGGTCTCAATCGCAGTTCGAATGGCATCGAGGATCTTGGCTTGGCGGGGGGTTAGGCCATGCTCGTTGGCTGGGCCGTCTGGAAGCTCAGTAATCTTCTTTTTACTCATATCCGAAGCATAGAACAGATTCTCAAAAAAAGCGAACATTTGTTCGATTTTGACTTGATTGTGTCAGTGCCTTGACCTATAGTTCCTTTTAGAACACTTGTTCGAATAACCGAATCCCCTCGGTTCTTAGCAACAAGGTTGTGTAGGAGAAGGAAATGAGCAACAACCGCAGAAGAAAGCTAGCAAGGACTTTTGTTGGCGCATCGCTAATGATAGTAATTGGCGCTGGTTTCAGCAGCACCCTTGCCGATCACGGTAACGCATCATCTGAAGTTGTTAAGACCGGCACCGCTGGTTACATGCAAATAGTTGTAGCACCGGGAGAGACCGTCTGGTCTATTGCCGAGGCGCTAAATACGGGCGGCCGATCTGATCTCTCATCCGTCGTTGATCAGATCGTTTCTGCCAATGGCCTGGCCTCCATGGATATCGAGCCAGGAACCAAGCTCTGGGTCTCAGCCAAATAAGTTTGAAGTAGATATAGGTGCCAGCCCTTCCCATCTCCCTTATATAACGAGTCAGTAAAGAGTAATTTCTCGAGCAATTGGCGACCAGAGTTGGTCGCTTCTTATTGCTTGTAAGGGGAGAGAGATGACTGATTTCGTTTCACCCGGCCAACCTGGAAGTAAGGCTGTTTTCTTGCCACGGTATGACCATTGGATTAATGGAAAGTTTGTAAAGCCTTCATCGGGCCAGTACTTTGAAAATGTAACCCCGGTGACTGGAAAGGTGTTCTGCGAAGTTTCTCGCGGAAATGCTGCAGATATCGACCTCGCACTAGATGCCGCACATGCTGCTGCGCCTGCATGGGGAAAAACATCTGCAACAGAGCGCGCAATTATCTTGAACAAAATTGCAGATCGTATGGAGGCGAATGTAGAAGCAATTGCAGTTGCCGAAACTTGGGAAAATGGCAAGCCAATTCGCGAAGCGTTATATGTAGATATTCCACTCGCAATCGATCACTTCCGTTATTTCGCTGCAGCAATTCGCGCCCAAGAAGGTAGCGCTGGCGAACTCGATCATGACACGGTTGCTTATCACTTCCACGAGCCACTTGGTGTAGTCGGTCAGATTATTCCTTGGAACTTCCCAATCTTGATGGCAGTTTGGAAATTAGCTCCGGCACTTGCTGCAGGTAACTGCGTTGTACTAAAGCCAGCAGAACAAACCCCAGTTTCAATTCACTTCTTGATGGATCTAATTAAGGATTTAATTCCAGATGGTGTTTTAAATATCGTTAACGGGTTTGGTGTCGAAGCAGGTAAGCCACTTGCATCATCCCCTCGTATTGCAAAGATTGCATTTACCGGTGAAACCTCAACTGGTCGATTGATTATGCAATATGCGTCAGAGAACATCATTCCGGTGACCCTAGAACTTGGTGGAAAGAGTCCAAATATCTTCTTCAATGATGTTGCGGCTCAAGATGATGCGTTCTATGACAAGGCTTTGGAAGGCTTCACAATGTTCGCCGTAAACCAGGGCGAAGTTTGCACCTGTCCTTCACGTGGGCTTGTAGAAGCGAAGATTTACGACAAGTTTATGGGCGATGTAACCGCGCGAACCAAGGCGATTAAACAGGGCCATCCACTTGATCTTTCAACCATGATTGGCGCCCAAGCAAGCACCGATCAATTGGAGAAAATACTTTCCTACCTAGACATTGGTAAGAAAGAGGGAGCGAAAGTTCTAACTGGTGGCGAGCGCGCAGATCTCGGTGGCGAGCTAGCTGGTGGTTATTACGTTATGCCAACAATCTTTGAAGGCAATAACAAGATGCGTATCTTCCAAGAAGAAATCTTCGGACCCGTTGTATCTGTAACTAAGTTCGATGGTTTTGATAATGCCATGGAGATTGCAAATGACACCTTGTATGGACTTGGTGCTGGCGTTTGGACTCGTGATATGAATACTGCTTATCGCGCAGGTCGCGCAATTCAGGCAGGTCGGGTTTGGACCAACTGCTATCACGCATATCCAGCCGGAGCTGCCTTTGGTGGTTATAAGGCTTCAGGTATTGGCCGCGAGAATCATAAGATGATGCTCGACCATTACCAACAGACAAAGAATCTGCTAGTTTCTTACTCCCCAAATAAACTTGGATTCTTTTAAGCCCACCGACCAGCAATAGACAAGTAATAAAAAGGACGCAATGGAGATCCCGTCACGAGTTGATTACACCGAGGCTGCCGCAGAAATGTTGCGCAAACTCACTGCAATCAATGGTCCGCTGATGTTTCATCAATCAGGTGGATGTTGTGACGGGTCTTCTCCAATGTGTTACCTAGAAGGCGAATTTAAAGTTGGCGCCCAAGATGTTTTGGTTGGCGAATTTGTAATAACTGGAATTGAAAAACCAATAAAGGTTTGGATGTCAGCTTCGCAATTTGAATATTGGAAACATACGCATTTAACAATTGATCTGGTCGATGGCAGGGGCGGTGGCTTCTCCCTTGAGGCCCCGGAAGGTAAACGCTTCTTGACGCGCTCGCGCCTCTTCACGGAAAGCGAATGGGAGATATTGGAGAGTTCTCCGGTTTCAACCGGCGCATATTCCGCTAAATAGTCCTAGATTTCCCGACACGCCGCTCAGCCTCCTTTAAACCCTCGAGTTTTGGTCTACAGTTCCTACTACATATAGGGGTCAGACCGCGATTAAGTTCCATAAGTTGTGGTTTTCCAGTATGTTAGGCACTTAAACTAAAAAAGGGGAAAATCAAGAATGTTATGTCCATTTTGCAGAAGCGAGGACTCTCGAGTCGTCGATTCTCGCTCTGGGCAAGACGGAACCTTGATTCGTCGCCGCCGCGAATGCACCTCATGCAATCGCCGCTTCACAACCTCTGAAACCTCAATCCTCATGATCATCAAACGATCAGGTGCGACTGAGCCATTTAGTCGCGAGAAGGTCATATCTGGTGTTTCCAAGGCCTGCCAAGGACGTCCAGTTAATGATGATGATTTAGCACTGCTAGCCCAGAGAGTTGAAGAGACTCTTCGCTCTGACGGCCAGGCAGAAGTAGAAGCTCAAGAAGTTGGAATGGCGATCCT
>WLCY01000113.1 GCA_009705075.1 Actinomycetota bacterium | reverse complement strand
GACCAACTTTCGATCTTTATTTGGAATGTAAAAAACTGGACGAAGTTCACGGTAGCGACCGCTCTCTTCGTTATAGGAGGCAATTCGATGGCGCATAAATTCGCGGAACACAAAGATTGGGGCTGACACGAAGAAGGTCATCGATGTATGTTCGAAGGGACTTCCATGGCGTTCGCGAGCCAAATAATTTATTAGCCCGGCATCTCGTTCACTAGATTCCCCAACTTTTTCTAAAGTAGTTTCGCCCGCAGTTGAAACTCGGGCTGCCCAAATAACATCCGCATCGCTAGCACTCGATTTGACCAACTCAACGGTCATGTCGTCACGGAAAACAATTTCTTGCTTTGTATCTTCGAGATCTGGGGTATCGGTGTTCATGGGTCGACCCTATATAAAGCCGCGCCTTGCGCCGCGGATTAGGGCATACTTTCGGCGTGTCAGTGAAGAGAGATTCCTTTAGCGTCTCAATAACAGTCGGTGCTTACGGCAGCGCATTTGGTGCAGCAGCCGTTGCCGCAGACTTTTCTGTATTACAGGCCTGCCTTCTCTCACTTCTACTCTTCTCGGGTGCGTCACAATTTGCAGTTGTAGGTGTGATTGCAGCAGGCGGAACACCGTTGAGTGCGATTGCGACATCAACTCTGCTTGGAACTCGAAATGGTTTATATGGTCTTCGCCTTGCGCCAATTCTTAAGTTACGTGGGTGGAAGCGAATAGTTGCAGCGCAAATTACGATTGATGAATCAACTGGTGTCGCACTTGCGCAAAATAGTGAAAACGAGATGCGCAAAGGTTTCTGGTACACCGGCTTTGGCGTCTATCTTTTCTGGAATTTATTTACCCTCGCTGGCGCACTTGGCGCACAAGCTATTGGAAATCCATCGGCCTGGGGTCTAGATGCAGCAGTGCCTGCCGCTTTTCTCGGACTGCTCTGGCCTCGGCTTTCGGATCGCAAATCTTGGGTACTTGCAGCGCTTGCGATAGTTCTTGCTTTAACACTTACGCCTTTCGTCCCAGCAGGAATTCCAATTATTTCTTGCACCTTGCTCGCAATAATTATTGGGTGGCGTAAATGAACGCTTTCTGGATTGCAGTCATTGGCTCAAGCGCCCTTGCTTTCGCAATAAAGGTACTTGGTGCCTCAGTTCCAGAATCTGTTTTAAGTCATCCGCGTATCTTGCGCATCAATAACTTAGTTCCAGTCGCTTTGTTGACGGCCCTCGTAGCTGTAAACACCTTCGCAGATAAGACAAAATTGGTTATAGATAATCGCGCTCTTGGAATGGCAGCTGCAATTGTTCTTCTGATCGCAAAGGCGCCATTTCCTGTTGTGGTTCTCGGTGCCGCGCTTACTTCAGCGCTCGCTTATCGCTACTTCTAAAGAATCTTTAGCGACTCTAACTTTGCCTTCAAATCTATATCTGATGGCTCTGTTAAGTGTGTGCCATCGCTGAAAACAATTACTGGAATTGATTGAGCTCCGCCGTTGATTTCAACAACTTTATCGGCTGCAGATTTATCAGCCTCAACATCCACATAGGTGTATTCCACGTTATTGGAATCTAGAAAACGCTTCGATCTGCGGCAATCCCCGCACCAATCTGCGCCATACATTAATACGTTACTCATTTTTACTCCTTAACTTAGATCCATATAGTTCTCGAGGCCAAATGTAAGCCCAGGGTTCTTGCCGACGTTTCTTATCGCTAACAAAACGCCTGGCATAAAGCCAGTGCGGTCAATTGAGTCGTGGCGAATCGAAAGTGTCTCGCCGATGTCGCCCAAGATAACTTCTTGATGTGCAACTAAGCCACGGAGTCGAACTGAGTGAACGTGAACATCGCCAATTTTTGCGCCACGAGCGCCATCAATTTCAGAAGTTGTTGCATCTGGCATCGCTGCTTTATTAACGCCTTTGCGCGCCTCATTAATTAGCTCTGCAGTTCGGGCCGCTGTCCCTGAAGGTGCATCTGCTTTTGCTGGGTGATGGAGTTCTACTATCTCAACAGATTCAAAGTACTTGGAAGCTTGTGCTGCAAATTGCATCATCAAGACTGCGCCGAGCCCAAAATTTGGTGCAATGAGTGCGCCCACTTTTGGGTTAGCGGCTAACCAAGATTTAATTTGGCCCAACTTCTTCTCATCAAATCCAGTAGTTCCAACAACAACGCTTATTCCATTATTGATCGCGAACTCTAGGTTTCCCATTACAGAATCTGGATGAGTGAAATCAACAACTACTTGTGCTCCACTTGAAACCAATTTATCTAGTGAATCCCCGAGATCTAATTGTGCGACAACTTCAAGATCGGTGGTGCCAGAAATGGCCTTCACGCTCTCAGATCCCATGCGCCCTTTTGCACCTAGGACTGCAACTTTGATACTCACGCAATCACCTTCTCAAATTTGGCGGTACTTCTAAATGGTCCCACTAGTGCAAGGGTAGCGGGAGCGCTAAACAAGTCGCGGGCTAATTGATGAATTTGCTCAGGTGTTACCGCTTTGACCTTGCTCAAAATATCATCGAAGCTCATGATTTCGCCGTAAACAAGTTCGCTCTTTCCGATCCGACTCATTCGCGAACCGGTATCTTCCTGGCCCAGAATCAAGCCGCCTGTTACTGCGCCCTTTGCTCTGGAAATCTCTTCAGAAGTCAGTCCGTGTTGCATTACTGATTCACTTATTTCGCGCATCAACTTAATGACTTCTTCAGCTTTTTCGGTTCTGCATCCGGCATAAAATGCGAGCGTTCCAGTCCCGGCGAATTGTTGTGGATAGGCATAAGTCGTATAGGCAAGGCCACGTTTTTCGCGAATTTCTTGAAATAACCGTGAGGACATTCCGCCACCTATTGCAGATGAGAGAACACTTAGGGCGAATCTACGATCATCACTTCTGGCAAGACCTGGAAAACCATAGAGAATATGGGCTTGCTCTGTTTTGCGATCAATTAAACCAACTTCACCAAGTCCTGGTGTTTTTATCGGTGTTGCTGCCCTGACTTCATGTTTATTATCAGGAACATCAAGGAAGCCATCTCTAGAAAGCGCTTCTTCTACGAGCTTTACAACTTTTTTATGTTTAACATTTCCCGCAACGGAAACTACTAGATTCTCTGGTTGGTAGTGCTTCTTATAATAATTAAATATTGAATTTCTCGGCATCTTGTTGATTGAATCAACTGTGCCCAGGATTGAACGGCCAACCGGTGAATCACCGTAATAGGTATCTAGATAGAGTTCATGAATATAGTCAGATGGATCGTCATCGCGAACTGCTATCTCACTTAGAACAACTTTGCGCTCGGAATCCACATCGGCTGAAGTGAAAGTAGATGATGTAATCAAATCACTCACTACATCAACAGCTAGCGATAGATCAGTATCGATTACTCGGGCATAAAAGCAGGTGTATTCCTGACCGGTAAATGCATTCATCTCGCCACCAACAGCCTCAATCGAAGATGAAATTTCGAGAGCGGTACGACGCTTTGTTCCCTTGAAAAGTAAATGCTCTAGAAAGTGAGAAGCTCCCGCGACGGATTTTGATTCGTCACGAGAGCCAACATTTGCCCAAATTCCTACCGCAGCGGATCGCGAGGTACTGACTTCTTCAGTAACAATTCGCAGCCCGCTGGGCAAGATTGTCTTACTCAATTATTCGCCGGCTTCCTTACCAGGAACCGTGCCATCTGCAAGAACTGGAACCAATGAGAACTTACCCTTTGGATCAATCTCTGCAATTTCAACTTCGATCTTGTCGCCAACCTTCATAACTTCTTCAAGGTTTTCGATGCGCTTTCCACCATGCAATTTACGAATCTGCGAGATGTGTAGCAAGCCATCT
>WLCY01000112.1 GCA_009705075.1 Actinomycetota bacterium | reverse complement strand
CTTGACGTTGTCGAATCTTTCTTAGATCACGTGGTTATAGATGTAACTTGCGATGCGATTGATGCCGAACATGCCGAAGCAATTACTGCTTCTATTGCTAGCCATCCAGATTTAATTGTTCGCAAAGTTAGTGATAGAACTTTCTTGTTGCACCTTGGTGGAAAGATTGAAATTCAATCAAAAGTTCCGCTGAAAACTCGTGATGATCTATCTCGCGCCTATACCCCAGGTGTTGCCAGAATTTCGCAGGCGATTGCCGCCGACAAATCTGATGCGCGGCGTTTAACAATTAAGCGAAATACTGTTGCAGTTGTTACAGATGGATCTGCAGTTTTAGGACTTGGAAACATTGGTCCTGAAGCTGCCCTTCCCGTGATGGAGGGAAAGGCCGCACTATTCAAGCGCTTTGCTGATGTTGATGCTTGGCCAGTCTGTTTAGATACCCAAGATGTTGATGAGATTGTCCGTACTGTACAAATTATCGCTCCAGTTTATGGCGGAATAAATCTTGAAGATATTTCAGCCCCAAGATGTTTTGAGATAGAGCGCAGACTTCGTGACTTGCTTGATATTCCAGTCTTCCATGATGATCAACATGGAACAGCAATTGTTGTACTCGCAGCGCTAACCAATGCCCTTAAGTTTGTAAAAAAAGATCTTGCAACAGTCAGAATAGTTATGAGTGGTGCTGGTGCTGCTGGAACGGCAATTGCCCGCTTACTTGTAGCAAGTGGGGCTAAAAACATTATTGGCTACGATAAAGATGGCTTGGTTTCTGAACATAAAGCGGGCGATGAAGAGATGCGCAATTGGTTTGTTGATAATTGTTCGCCAGGAGATTTCAAGGGCGATATTTCTGAAGCCATGGTTGGAGCTGATATTTTCATCGGCGTAAGTGCGCCAAATGTCTTGAAGGAGTCAGATATCGCTGCGATGGCTCCGGGTTCTATTGTCTTTGCTCTTGCCAATCCAGATCCAGAAATTGATCCAACAATTGCTAGGAAATATGCGGCTGTAGTTGCAACAGGGCGAAGTGACCAACCCAATCAAATAAATAACGTGCTGGCATTTCCTGGAATTTTTCGCGGATTGTTGGATGGACGCATCACTAAAATTACCGATGCGATGTTGGTTGCAGCAGCAGATGCAATTTCATCTTGTGTAAGTTCCGAGCAGTTAAATGCGAACTTCATTGTTCCTAGCGTTTTTGATATGCAAGTTGTGACAAAGGTTGCCGAGGCAGTAAAACTGGTTGGAAAACTTAACGCTTAAACAACCTAGATTGTCCACCAGTTATAACTCCTAAGTACGTCATAACTATCCCCGCAACTAAATACCAAGAGACAGTATTTCCATTTGTCGGTGAGAAAATATCTATCAAGAGTGAGCCGATAAGTGTCCCGCCAACGCTAAACAAGGTAAACGTTAGAACACCAAGATGCTGAACTATTGTTGATGTGAAGGCAATATAAATTACGCCGATAGTTCCGCCCGTATAGATCCACCAAGGGCCACTTGGGAGCGCAACAATCTCATCACCTTTCAAAAACAGCAGCGCAAATAGAAGTACCACTAGCGTTGAAGTTCCCATGAAAAAATTTAATAGCGAAGTAGTAAAGCTAGCCTTGGAGTGTTCATTTATCTGCCCGTTCAGCGCTCTTTGAACTCCAACCAGCGCACCTGCAAGTGTCGCTAGGACAACTGCAAGGACCGAGAACGATGCCAGTGAGATTCGATCTAGCGCAGAGAATAAAACTGCGAAAACCGTAATCAGAGCAGCACTTACACGTCGTTTTGAAATCAACTTCTTGCCGCCACCAGTTAAACCGATTCGGTCAACAATGAGCGACATTGCAGTTTGACCAGCGATCGATGCTACGGAATAAAGCGCAACGCCAATTAGTGGAACAACTTGAGTTTGTAGTGCAACAAAACTTCCGCCTAATACGCCAGCGAACAAGCGCCATCTTGGAATTCTTTTTGCGGCAACCGCACTTCGTAGATTGCGAATTCCATCTTTTATAGTGCGGTTGAATGGGGCAATTAGTGAGATAACTATTAGGCCAGATCCAAAAGAGACCAGAGCTGCTTCGGTACTGTTCCCAAGCAGATGCGAGAGTTCACCATTTGCTCGAGATTGCAAAGCAATCATTAGCCCAGAAATTGCGGCAAGCGCTTCTAGTCGAGCAACGTTTGAGTGCGAAGTTTTAATTTTCTAACTCCTCTAACCTTGAAGTGGCTTCGAGCCACATCTCCTCAATCCCACTCTTCTTGCTTATAGCAAGCGTTAATTCTTCCATGGTTTTTGTAAGTTTCTCATGATCGAACGCTAGCTCTTCTTGTCGCTTTCCAAGATCGGCAATCTCTTGATCAAGTTTTGCCAAATCGCGTTCATGTTTTGCAATAACTTTTTTTGCTTCCCGGATTTCGACAATATTTGAAGTTTTACTCTTTGGTGCGCTGATCGGTGAATTTTGTTGGCTGCGAGCCCGCAGTTTTAGATATTCATCAATTCCACCGGGAAGATCTCGAAGTTTTGCATCGCCCAATAACCCAACAAAACGATCGCAGACTCGCTCGAGAAAATATCTATCGTGCGAGATAACAAGAAGTGTGCCGCCAAAGGAATCGAGAAGGTCCTCTAACGCCGTCAAAGTTTCAACATCAAAATCATTTGTGGGTTCATCAAGCAATAGAACGTTAGGACTATCCATCAAAAGCCTGGTTAGTTGCAACCTTCGACGCTCACCACCAGATAAATCTCCGACTGGTGTCCACTGGGAATCAGTGTTAAATCCCAGCCGTTCGCATAGTTGGCTGGCTGAAAGCTCTTTGCCGTTTCCAAGTTGGACTTGATTTGCAACTTTCTCTACCGCTTCTAAAACTCGCCATGTTGGATCTAACTCTTCCAAGTGTTGCGATAAGAAGGCTGCTTTTACTGTGACGCCTGTTGTTATTTTTCCAGCGGAAGCTGTTATTTGTCCTAGAAGAGCGCGAATTAAAGTTGTTTTACCAGCACCATTTACGCCAACTATTCCTATTCGATCTCCTGGGCCAACGTTCCAATAAAGACCTTCGAGAATTAGCTTTTCACCAGCTTTAATAGTTGCTTGGTGAATTTCAAATACGGTATTTCCTAATCTATTTGCGGCGAAGTTTAAAAGTTCAGATTCATTTCTAGGTGGTGGTTCATTCGCGATCAAAGTATTCGCGGCTTCGATTCGAAACTTAGGTTTAGCAGTTCGCGCAGGTGCACCGCGACGCAACCACGCTAACTCCTTTCGTATCAACATATTTCGCTTGCCATCTTCAACTGTAATTTGTCGGGCCCGTTCCGCTTTTGAAAGTACGTAAGCGGAATACCCGCCCTCATAAGCAAGGACTTTGCCGTCAACGACTTCCCAAATTTGTTCTGACACTTCATCCAAGAACCAGCGATCGTGAGTAATCACAACGACCGCCAACTTCGTATTTCGCTTTATATATTGCGCAAGCCAAGAAACGCCCTCAACATCCAAATGATTTGTTGGTTCATCTAATAAAACTAAATCAAAGTCGGCAATTAACAATTTTGCTAAATTCACTCGTCGGCGTTCACCGCCAGATAAGTGTGAAATCTTGCGATTTAATAACTCTTCGCTAAAACCGCCGAATAAGCCAGTTAGTACTTCGCGAACTTTGGCATCACTTGCCCATTCATGTGTTTCGGATTGGCCGAGAACAACATCTCTAACGAGCGAAGTTTCTTCCAGATCATCTACTTGACTCAGGATTCCAATATTTATTGACCCCGCCTTTGCAATGCGCCCAGCATCAGGTGCTTCAATTCCAGCCATAACTTTTAAGAGTGTGCTCTTGCCGCCACCGTTGCGACCTACT
>WLCY01000111.1 GCA_009705075.1 Actinomycetota bacterium | reverse complement strand
GAGCAGCGTTTCGGCGTAGAGCACAAGGAAGAGTTGAAGAAGACGCGCACAAACGTTGATGTGCTCTCAATGTCTGCAACACCAATTCCACGTACTTTAGAGATGGCAATTACCGGCATTCGCGAAATGTCGAACATAACTACGCCACCGGAAGAGCGACATCCTGTTCTAACTTATGTCGGTCCTTATGACGATAAACAAGTAACAGCAGCAATTCATCGAGAGCTATTGCGCGATGGTCAGATTTTCTACATTCACAATCGCGTTGAAAGTATTGATGGGGTTGTAGAACATCTTAAGAAATTAGTACCTGAAGCAAAGATTCGTGTCGCTCATGGCCAGATGGGAGAGCGCGAACTTGAAGATGCAATCCTTGGTTTCTGGGAACGCGATTTCGATATCTTGGTCTGCACAACAATTATTGAAAGCGGAATTGATATTCCTAATGCAAATACTCTGATTGTCGATCGCGCGGATACTTTCGGCCTCTCACAATTGCATCAATTACGAGGTCGCGTCGGCCGTTCTCGCGAACGCGCATATGCCTACTTCTTGTATTCAGCAGATAAGCCACTCACCGAAGTTGCACACGATCGCCTTACAACTATTGCCACGAATACTGATTTAGGTTCTGGCATGCAAGTTGCCTTAAAAGATCTGGAAATTCGAGGAGCCGGAAACTTATTAGGTGGCGAACAATCCGGACACATCGCAGAAGTTGGCTTTGATTTATATATGCGTATGGTCGGTGAAGCTGTTGAAGAGTATAAAACTGGCTTTGTTGCAAAGAGTGAAGATGAGAGTAAATTTAAAGAGTGCAAAGTCGAACTCCCAGTCACGGCACATATTCCAGTCGAGTATCTTGCTTCCGAGAGGCTGCGTTTAGATATTTATCGCAGAATGGCCGACGCCCAAAACTCTGGCGATCTCGATTCAATTAGAGATGAACTTGTTGATCGCTTCGGGCCACTCCCAGAAGAAGCAGAGAATTTAATGGCAGTTGCACATCTGCGAACTATGGCAAAGAGCTTCGGCTTAACTGAAGTTGTCTTGCAAGGAAAATTCTTAAGGCTTGCACCTCTGAATTTGCCAGATTCGGCAGTGATGAGATTGAACCGAATTTATCCCGGTTCTATCGTGAAAGCGGCCACATCTACCGTATTAGTGGCTCGCCAGAGCACTCCAAATTGGATAGCGGGTGGGGAGATAGGAGATACTTCAGCCCTGCCATGGACGATAGAAGTTCTCACTTCGATTGTTGCGCCGGTTAAGAAAATTAATTAAAGAAATCTGAACGGGGATCTCGTGAATAAAGTTAAGAAGATTGTTGCAGTTCTAGGCGCTGGACTTCTACTCGCCCTAACTGGATGTTCTAGTTCCAATTCAGCGGCAACGATTGGTAAAACGGTTATTCCTAATGCAACCGTTCAAGGCACAATTAATGATGTTTTGAAAGAGCGCAAAAAGGTTGATACCAACGGCATGAACCTGGTTACCGGAATTGAATTGAATACAAATGCGATTCGCTTCCATGTTGTCTCAGTTCTATTCGACGATATCGCTGCCAAAATTAAGATGAAGGTCACCGATGCAGAAATCGCCGAGCGTCGTAAAAGCATAATTGCCCAAATTGGTTCCGAGAAAGATCTCAACCCTGCGCTAGTAAATGCTCAGATTGCTCAGAAAGATTTTCCACGTTACATACGCACAATTCTGCTTGCGGAAAAATTGGGCGAAGTTCTTAAAGCTCAAGGCGACACCAGCACTGATGGCAGTGGAATTCAAAAATTGTTAGTTGCAATTGGCAAAGAAGAGAAAGTTAAGTTGAATCCACGTTACGGTGTTTGGGATTACGACAATGCCAACATTGTTCCAGCGGCAGATAACGCAGCTGTAAAGAAGTAAATAGTGTCTGATTCAACCTCACAGCTAGAAGCCTTACGTGAGGTTATGGATCAACTTCGCTCTCCGGGCGGATGTCCTTGGGATGCCGAACAGAGCCATGAAACTCTACTGAAATATTTATTAGAAGAGTCGTACGAATTTATTGAAGCGGTAGAAGAGGGCGATCGCCAAGCAATGCGCGAAGAGCTCGGCGATGTTTTGTTACAAGTGTTCTTCCACGCAAGAATGGCAGAAGAGCATCCAACTGATCCTTTTAACGTTGAAGATGTGGCACAAGTTGTCGCTGAAAAATTGGTTCGCAGACATCCCCATGTATTTTCTGATACCAAAGTCTCTGGAAGCGCTGAAGTTCTAGAAAATTGGGAGGCGCAGAAAGCAGCAGAGAAGTGCAGGACTTCTGCAACCGAAGGCGTTCCACTTGGCCAACCCGCACTTGCACTTGCAACTAAATTGATTTATCGGGCCCAGAAATACGGCCATCAAATTGCAATTGAGCACCCACTCAAATTGGCGCCAAATACAAGTGAAAAAGAATTAGGAGCGGTGTTGCTCGGGGTTCTAGACCAAGCACTTGCCCTAGATATCGATCCTGAAGCGGCCTTGCGCTCGGCTATCAAGGGTTACATCGAACAAATAAAGAAATATGAGTCCAATTAGCCCGTTAGAATTAGCACTATAAACAATAAATAAAAGGAGCACCATGGCACTAATCGAGGCAGTCCACGCACGCGAAATTTTAGATTCTCGCGGAAACCCAACTGTTGAAGTTGAAGTAGTTCTCGAAGACGGCTCAAGTGCTCGCGCTGCTGTTCCAAGTGGTGCATCTACTGGTGCCTTCGAAGCTGCAGAACTTCGCGATGGTGGCAAGCGCTACCTCGGTAAAGGTGTTGAAAAGGCCGTTGAATTTGTAAACGATGAAATCGCACCAGCAGTTTCTGGTTACGACGCCCAAGATCAACGTTTGATCGATCAAGAGATGATTGATCTTGACGGAACAAAGAACAAGAGCCGCCTAGGTGCAAACGCAATCCTTGGTGTTTCACTCTCAGTTGCTCGCGCTGCCGCTGAATCTTCTGATCTATCTTTCTTCCGTTACATCGGTGGACCAACAGCACACACACTTCCAGTACCAATGATGAACATTCTCAATGGTGGAGCACACGCAGATACCAACGTTGATATTCAAGAATTTATGGTTGCCCCAATTGGCGCCGAATCATTTAAGGAATCACTTCGCTGGGGTGCTGAGATTTATCACAGCCTCAAATCAGTTTTAAAACAACGTGGCCTTGCAACAAGCATTGGTGATGAAGGTGGCTTTGCGCCAAACCTAGATTCAAACCGGGCCGCTCTAGATTTAATTCTTGAAGCAGTTACAGCCGCCGGCTTCAAGCCAGGCAAAGACATTGCACTTGCAATGGATGTTGCTGCCACTGAATTCCATAAGGATGGCAAGTACTCCTTCGAAGGTAATAAGCGTTCAGCAGATGAAATGATCGCCTATTACGCTGATTTAGTTGCTTCGTACCCAATCGTTTCGATTGAAGACCCACTTGATGAAGATGACTGGGATGGTTGGGCAAAGATGACCGCACAACTTGGTTCTAAGATTCAAATCGTTGGCGACGATCTTTTCGTTACAAATCCAGAGCGCCTTGCAAAGGGAATCGGACTTGGCACAGCAAATGCACTTCTAGTTAAGGTAAACCAGATCGGAACTCTTACCGAGACAATTGATGCCGTGTCACTTGCACACCGCAGTGGATACCGTTCAATGATGAGCCATCGCTCCGGTGAAACCGAAGACACAACAATTGCTGACCTTGCTGTTGCACTTGAATGTGGCCAGATTAAAACTGGTGCACCTGCACGTAGCGAGCGAGTTGCAAAATACAACCAACTTCTACGCATCGAAGAGGAACTCAGCGACTCTGCACTTTATGCCGGACGTGCTGCATTCCCACGCTTTAATGGCT
>WLCY01000110.1 GCA_009705075.1 Actinomycetota bacterium | reverse complement strand
TCGAAAGTTGTAGGAAGAGCTCGGATAAATTAGAGCGTTCGCCAGATGCGCTGATGCGACCATCTGCAATCGCATCGTTCCAGTTGATTTCACCAGATGATATTGCGAAGAGAATATCTGCGTTCATTTCGACAACGTTCGGAGGCGTGCCTCGTGTGTGCTTTGGACCTTCGACACATTGGATTGCGGAATAAGGTGGGATGCGAAGTTCAACGGCATGACCCGGTGCAATTTTTGAAATCGTGGCCAAAATTTCTTTTACTCGGTTCATGATCTCGGGATCGCGCATAGATTAACCAAATAACTTAGGAAAGGTTTCGGTATGTGCTTTAGAGAGTTCGGCAATTGAAATTACTGCTTCGTTAATCTCTAAATCTGAGCCGCCGGTTGTACCGATTTTATAAATTGGTATTTGGTATTTTCCAGCTAGATTAACAATTTCATTAGTCGCGCTGCTTTTAATCGCCACAAGAACTCGACCAGGAGTTTCACTAAAGAGCGCATTTGCAACATCATTTAAATCAACCCGAGCACCGACTTGATTCTTCAAAACCGCTTCAACAAGTGTCGCGGCTAAACCACCATTTGAAACGTCATGTGCAGATTCGAATATTGGTTGGCCATCGAGCAAGAAATTAACTAAGCGCTTCTCCATGTCAAGGTCTGCGACGGGTGCTGCATTTCCAATTTCGCCATGTAGATATGCCCATTCGCTTCCGGATAAATTGCTGTTGTATTTTCCAATTACATAAAGATCAAGATCAGCTTCTGGAATTCCCATCGGGG
Source organism: Actinomycetota bacterium (assembly GCA_009705075.1). Classification (GTDB taxonomy): domain Bacteria; phylum Actinomycetota; class Actinomycetes; order Nanopelagicales; family Nanopelagicaceae; genus AAA044-D11. The sequence goes on along the minus strand of WLCY01000110.1, from coordinate 3,107 downwards.
TACGCTTTCGAACATCTTGAATAACACCAAGTACCCCGATGACTGGAGTTGGAAGAATTGCTACTGAACCCGTCTGGTTATAGAAGGAGACGTTTCCACCGGTAATTGGAAGTCCAAGTTCGAGAGCTGCATCGGCTAAACCACGAACAGTTTCGGCGAATTGCCACATAACTCCGGGATCTTCTGGCGAACCAAAGTTCAAACAGTTAGTAACTGCTAAAGGTTTAGCTCCTGAAGTGGCTATATTCCGGCAACTTTCGGCCAGAGCCAATTTCGCACCTTCATAGGGATCAAGATAAGACCAACGTGCATTTGCATCGGTCGAAACCGCAACACCGAGATGAGTTTCTTCATCGATGCGAATGAGGCCAGAATCTTCTGGTTGCGCTAGAACAGTATTACCTTGCACATATTTATCGTATTGAGATGTCACCCAAGATTTATCTGCAATATTTGGGCTAGCAATTAATTTAAGGACTGCGGCTTTAACTTCATCAGGTGCAGTTGGAAGTGGAACTTCGAAGATTGATTTAGCAAGTTCATCAACATAGGCAGGTTTCTTTATTGGGCGGTTATAGACCGGGCCATCGTGAGCAACGGTGCGAGGTGGCACATCAACAATAAGTTCGCCGTTAAATGTAATGTGTAAGCGATCGCCACTTGTAACTTCGCCGATAACTGTTGCGGTGACATCCCACTTCTTGCAGATTGCCATGAAGTGCTTAATCTTTTCGGGCGCAACAATCGCACACATACGCTCTTGAGATTCACTCATCAAAATTTCTTCTGGTGAAAGGGATGGATCGCGAAGTGGAACCTTCTCTAGATTTATCTGCATTCCACCACTGCCGGCAGAAGCGAGTTCGCTGGTCGCACATGAAAGTCCAGCGCCACCAAGATCTTGAATTCCAATAACTAAATCTGCCTTAAAGATTTCAAGGCAGCATTCGATTAAAACTTTTTCAGCAAAGGGATCGCCAACTTGAACTGAAGGGCGCTTCGTTGGTTTTGCAGCGTTAAAGGTTTCGGAAGCCAAAACTGAAACACCACCGATGCCATCGCCACCGGTCTTTGCACCAAAGAGAACAACAAGGTTGCCGGTTCCGTGTGCAGTTGCAAGCTTTATATCTTCATGTTTCATAACGCCTACGCATAGGGCGTTTACTAGGGGGTTTCCGGCATAAGTTTCATCAAAAACTATTTCCCCACCAATATTTGGCAGACCCAGACAATTTCCATAACCACCAATTCCTGCAACGATGCCAGGAAGAACGCGACGAGTATCTGGTGCATCCGCAAGACCAAAGCGAAGTGGATCCATAACTGCGATTGGACGGGCGCCCATCGTCAAGATATCACGCACAATGCCGCCAACGCCTGTGGCTGCGCCTTGATATGGCTCAATAAATGAAGGGTGATTATGAGATTCTATTTTAAAAGTTATTGCATAGTTCTGACCGATATCTACTACACCGGCATTTTCACCAATACCAACTAGGAGCGCATCTGATTTAACAGCTTTCTCGCCAAATTGTTTTAAGTGAACTTTGGAAGATTTGTAGGAGCAATGTTCGGACCACATAACCGAATACATTGCTAGCTCACTCGAAGTTGGGCGGCGGCCAAGAATTGTTTTGATGCGAGCGTATTCATCATCTTTTAAACCAAGTTCGGCAAATGGTTGCTTGGTATCTGGATTTTGGGTTGCGGTTGTTACGGTATCTAAAGCCATTAGCGTCCTACCAATTGATGTAGAACTGATGTGAAAAATGTTAAGCCGTCGGTGCTTGGGCCAGTTAATGATTCGATTGCATGTTCTGGATGTGGCATCAGACCAACAACATTGCCGCGTTCGTTTGAAATACCAGCGATTAAATTGCGTGAACCATTTGGATCGAAATCAAGATAACGTGCGATAACTCGACCTTGGCTTTCTAACATGTTTAGCGTTTCATCATCACACTGGAAAGAGCCTTCGCCATTCTTAAGCGGAATAAGAATCTCTTGACCTGGTTTAAAACCATTAGTCCAGATTGTATTTGTATTTTCAATCTTAAGCTTTTGATCGCGACATAAGAAGTGAAGATTACTGTTACGAGTAAGGGCGCCTGGAAGCAGATGTGATTCACATAGAACTTGGAAGCCATTGCAGATTCCAAGAACCGGAAAACCGTGGTTTGCTGCAGTAACAATGGAATTCATAATTGGTGCAAAGCGCGCGATAGCACCACAACGTAAATAATCACCGTAGGAAAATCCACCGGGCAATACAACTGCTTGAACTTCTTTTAAATCATCACTTGCATGAAAGAGTGGAACTGCGGTTCCACCGGCCATTTCGACTGCGCGAGCTGCATCGCGATCATCTAGAGAACCCGGAAAGGTAACTACACCGACTCTAAATGACATTACTTCTCGACCTTCACAACATAGGTTTCAATTACTGGATTAGAAAGAAGAGTTTCTGCGGCTTTCTCGACTTCTGCCATTTGTGCAGGAGTTGGTTCACCATCTACTTCGATTTCAAAACGCTTTCCCTGGCGGACCGATTTGGCAAAGGTGAAACCCAAGCGGGGCAGCGCTGAGGCAACAGCCTGGCCTTGTGGATCTAAAATCTCGGGCTTTAACATAACCTCAACAATTATCTTCGCCATCTTAAAACTTCCTTCCAGTAATTAACTCAAATGCGCTTGTGTAACGTTCTTGCGTCTTTACAACGATTTCATCGGGAAGTGGTGGTGGATTGCTATTTCGATCCCAACCGGATTTTAACAACCAGTCACGAACAAATTGTTTGTCATATGAATAATGAGTATCAGGTTCCCAGAACCGTGATGAATCCGGAGTTAAGGCTTCATCGCCTAGGCAAATCATGCCAGATGGATCGATTCCAAATTCGAATTTAGTGTCGGCCAAGATGATTCCTTTTGTAGCTGCGAAGTCATGAGCCTTGGAATATAGAGCAAGAGTTAACTTCATTAAGATTTCGGCCGCTTGCTGGCCAATGATTTCTTCACACTGTTCAAAGGTGATGTTCTCGTCATGTTCGCCATCTTCGGCCTTTGTTGCTGGTGTGAAGATTGGTTGTGGCAACTTTGCGCCATCTT
>WLCY01000011.1 GCA_009705075.1 Actinomycetota bacterium | reverse complement strand
CCGTTCTGCCTTGAAATTGGACTCGCCAAGGTTTGAAAAATTGATTAGAAAATCTATAGCAGATATTGGTGTTGAAGCCACTTGGCTTGAAGTCCTGGCTCCTCTCCTAAATGAAATAGGCGAAGAGTGGGTTCGCACAGGAACGGGAATTGAAGTTGAGCATTTTGTGAGTGAGATTATCAGAAAAATTCTGAGTGAAAATTTTGGAAATGTAGTTAAACCCAAGAATTCCAGACCAGTCCTCTTGGCATGTGTCGGTAATGAAATGCACTCTCTTGCATTAACTGCCCTTGCCGCAGTGTTAGCAGAAGCAAGAATCGATTGCATTTTTCTTGGCGCAAGAACTCCACAAATTGCGATAAATCAAGTTATTTTGAAGTCAGCGCCCCCTGCAATATTTCTTTGGGCGCAAATGAGTGAAAATGCCGACCACAGTTTTGTTAAATCATTGCCGGTCATAAGACCCGCGCCAAGAGTCCTACTGGGTGGACCAGGTTGGCAGAGCGCAAAGGGAAAGGCTCAAAGTAGAGCGGTATTGACTATTGGATTAAGCGATGCTCGCGACCAAATACTTCAGGCGCTAGCTGTTTAAAGCCTAAAACCAGTTTTTAGGCGGCAGATGTATCTCTATTTGGATGGTTAGACTTGCCCAATGCTCGAAGGCGCTCGCGACAAAGTAGTAATGCTCGGACTCACTTACGATGATGTCCTTCTGCTTCCAGACGCCTCAGATGTAGTACCGAGTGAAGTAGATACAAAAACTAGATTAACGCGGAAGATTTCCTTGGAGATACCGCTGGTTTCATCGGCCATGGATACCGTTACTGAATCACCAATGGCAATCGCGATGGCTAAAGCAGGCGGAATCGGAATCATCCACCGAAATTTGCCAATTGAAGATCAAGTCAAAAATGTTAAGGCAGTTAAAGCCCACGGAATTGTTGGCGCCGCCGTCGGAGTCGGTGATGATGGTTTTGCTCGTGCATCGGCTCTTATCGAAGCTGGTGTGGATGTTGTAGTAGTAGACACGGCGCATGGCCATCACAGAGCGGTATTAGATGCGATTGCCCGAATTAAGAAATCGTTTCCCAATATTCAAATTATTGGCGGCAATGTTGCAACTCGAGCGGGGGCGCAGGCGTTGATAAATGCTGGTGCTGATGCAGTAAAAGTTGGTGTTGGACCAGGATCTATATGCACAACTCGCGTTGTAGCAGGAGTCGGTGTTCCTCAGATAACAGCAATCATGGAGGCACACAAAGCCTGCGTTAAAGCCGATATTCCACTTATTGCAGATGGCGGGTTGCAATATTCTGGTGACATTGCAAAAGCAATTGTTGCAGGTGCAGATTCAGTAATGCTCGGATCACTTCTAGCCGGATGTGATGAATCACCTGGCGAACTTGTAGAAGTTGGCGGTAAGAAATACAAGGCTTATCGTGGAATGGGATCACTCGGAGCCATGCAATCACGTGGTGATAAAAAATCATATTCAAAGGATCGTTACATGCAAGATGATGTTCTTGCTGAAGATAAATTAGTTCCAGAAGGAATAGAGGGACGTGTTGCTTATCGCGGACCGGTTGCTGAGATGGTCCACCAACTCGTCGGTGGCCTCCGTTCCGGAATGGGTTATGCAGGTTCACCTACTATTGCTGAGTTACAGCTAAACGGCCAGTTAATTCAAATTACTTCCGCGGGACTTCAAGAGAGCCATCCACATGATGTTCTGCATGTTGCCGATGCACCGAACTACACCGGAAAAGGAAAGTAGCCATGAACGAAATCGAAATTGGTCCAGGAAAACGTGCCAGAGTTGGCTATTCATTTGATGACATTGCGATAGTTCCAAGCAGGCGCACTCGTGACCCAGAAGAGGTTTCAATTGCTTGGCAGATAGATGCTTATAAATTTTCGCTACCAATGATGGCAGCTCCAATGGATTCAGTTGTTTCACCAGATACTGCAATCGCTATAGGAAAGCTTGGCGGAGTTGGAGTACTTAACCTAGAAGGACTTTGGACCCGACACGATGATCCCAGAATTCCCTTGGGTGAAATTGCATCGATGCCACAAGAGAAAGCAATTCGCAGAATGCAGGAGCTATATGCGCTGCCAATTCGGCCAGAATTAATCAAGGAACGAATCGCACAAATTCGTGCTTCCGGAGTAACCGTTGCTGCCGCGCTCTCACCTCAGCGAACTGCCGAGCATGCAAAAGCCGTTATTGATGCGGGAGTAGATATCTTCGTAATTCGTGGAACAACTGTTAGCGCTGAACATGTTTCAGCTGAAATCGCTCCGCTTAATCTAAAGAAGTTTATTTATGAATTAGATGTTCCAGTAATTGTTGGTGGTTGTGCTACCGGAACCGGAGCACTTCACCTCATGCGCGCTGGTGCTGCTGGAGTACTTGTTGGATTTGGCGGCGGCGCCGCTCATACAACTCGCTCGGTATTAGGCATCGCAGTTCCAATGGCATCTGCAGTCGCTGAAGTTGCATCCGCACGCCGTGATTACATGGATGAATCTGGCGGTCGTTTTGTTCACGTAATTGCTGATGGTTCAGTTGGAAAATCTGGTGATATTGCAAAAGCAATTGCATGTGGCGCAGATGCAGTAATGATGGGTTCACCACTTGCAAAAGCAGTTGAATCACCAGGTAAAGGTTGGCATTGGGGTTCTGAAGCTCACCACACAGAATTACCTCGTGGCGATAGAGTTCAAGTTGGAACGGTCGGAACTTTGGAAGAAATCTTGGTCGGTCCATCACACCTTGCTGATGGCAGTATGAATTTATTTGGCGCACTACGACGTGCAATGGCTACATCCGGATACTCAGATCTAAAAGAGTTCCAGCGCGTTGAAGTTGTAATTGATCGTGTCTAACACCAAGAAACAAGAAGTAGTTTTAGTTGTTGATTTTGGTGCACAGTACGCTCAGTTAATTGCGCGCCGAGTGCGTCAGGCTCAGGTCTACTCCGAGATAGTTCCATCTTCCATGCCAATAGAGAAAATGTTGGCGCTAAATCCCGTTGCAATTATCTTGTCGGGCGGGCCTTCCAGTGTTTATGAGGCAGGTGCCCCAACGTTAGATGCAAAGATATTTGAAGCTGGTATTCCGGTCTTTGGAATTTGCTATGGCTTTCAAGTAATGGCCTCTGCACTTGGTGGAACCGTAACTCAAACTGGCAAGTCGGAATTCGGTCGAACCACAATCTTGCACGATGAAAATTCTCGGATGTTATCCGGGCTACCAAAAGAATTTAGCGTTTGGATGAGTCACGGAGATAGCGTTACGAGCGCTCCTGCCGGATTCAAATCAACCGCCAGAACTGAAGATACTCCGATAGTTGCATTTGAAAATAGCGATGCAAAATTTGCCGGCGTGCAGTTTCACCCTGAAGTACTTCATTCCGAAAATGGCCAGGAAATTCTACGCCGATGGTTAATTGATGTTGTTGGTTGTAAGCCAACTTGGAATTCCGAGAATATTGTTAACGATGAAGTTGAAAAGATAAAAGCTCTTGTCGGAACAGGTCGCGTACTTTGTGGTCTATCTGGCGGCGTTGATTCTGCGGTCGCTGCAGCCATTGTCCAGAAAGCTATTGGCTCGCAACTTACTTGCGTCTTTGTAGATCACGGATTACTTCGCGAAGGCGAAGCTGAGCAGGTAGAGCGAGATTTCGTGGCATCAACTGGAGTTTCCCTAAAAGTTGTAGATGCCAAAGAGCGATTCTTAAAAGCGCTAGCGGGTGTCACTGATCCAGAGACAAAACGCAAAATAATTGGTAGTGAATTTATTAGAGTATTTGAAGCCGCAGCTCGCGAAATCTCAGCGACCGAACCAATCGATTTTCTTGTCCAAGGAACTTTATATCCTGATGTAGTTGAATCAGGCGGTGGCGAAGGCACTGCAAATATAAAATCTCACCACAATGTTGGTGGCTTACCAGATGATCTGCAATTTAAATTAATTGAACCACTTCGCACGCTATTCAAAGATGAAGTGCGCTATGCCGGATTATCAATCGGGATTCCGGAAGAAATTATTTGGCGACAGCCATTTCCGGGACCAGGTCTTGCAATTCGAATAGTTGGCGAAGTAACTGAGAATAACCTTAGAATATTGCGAAAAGCTGATGCAATTGCTCGAATTGAATTGCGCAATGCCAATTTAGAACGGATAATTTGGCAGTGTCCAGTTGTTTTGTTAGCTGATGTAAGAAGTGTTGGAGTGCAAGGAGATGGCAGAACTTATGGCCATCCAATTGTTCTTCGGCCAGTTTCATCAGAAGATGCAATGACTGCTGATTGGAGTCGAATTCCATACGAAGTATTGGAGAAGATTTCAACACGAATAACAAATGAAGTTCGAGAAGTTAATAGAGTGGTTCTAGATGTAACATCTAAACCGCCCGGAACAATCGAATGGGAATAATTCTAGGTAAAGGAAGTGCAATGAATACGAAGCGATCTACGACAGTTGCGATTGTTGCGACGATTATTGCTTCTATTTTAATTTCTGCCCCAGCAAGTGCTGGCAACAAAGGGAAGAAAAATAAGAAAGTTAGCCAAGTATCAAGCACATTGGCGCTTTGCAAGAAAACATCGGCAATCGGTCATACTCCGATGCGGTTACCAGTTCCATCAGTAAAGAAACCACATGTAAATAAAGTTTTAACCCTAACCACCAATTGTGGCGAGATTCAGATTGAGGCCGATGGTGTGAACGCGCCGCTAACGGTAATTTCTATGGATTACTTGGCGAATAAAGGATATTTTGATAAATCTCCATGTCATCGAATTACAACTTCAGGAATTTTTGTTCTCCAATGTGGTGATCCAACTGCTTCTGGTTCTGGTGGACCTGCTTGGCAAGTTCCAGACGAGAACCTACCTACTGGCACCGGAAATATTTATCCCGCAGGCTCTGTAGCAATGGCTAACTCCGGACCAAATACAAGTGGTAGCCAATTTTTTATTGTTTACGAAGATAATTCACGTCTTGGACCTAACTACACCCTCTGGGGAAAAGTAAGCAAGGGTTTAGATATTGTTAAAGCGGTAGCGGCTCTTGGTTCTGATAATTCAAATCCTGCTGGCGGCGGAGTTCCAAATCAACCAATTGCAATCGAAAAAGCAATATCACGCTAGTTAATCGCTTGCGACAACTCTAAATATTTCAGCAACACGGCCATCGGCTAGATTATTTAATTTAGCGTTCCGCTCGCCCCATTCTCGAACCATCTTCTCTAAGTTTGGATTATGAGCGGTCTGACTTACGTGAGCATGTAGCGCAGCAATTTTCTTATCGAAAGTATCTGTTACATCAATAAAATGATCAGGTGTGTGATGCGACATGACCCAAACTTCCCGCACATGCCACGGCTCTAGGCCCTCTTCTTTGAGCAAATCTTCGAAGGCAAATGGATTTCGCGCATCTGGATAAACAGCTTGTATCGCGGCTTCACCTGCAGCCATGTGATCTGGATGGCTTGAGAATAAACGGTCCCAATTTCGTTCTGGGCTCTGGATAAGCATTCGCTGTGGCTTACTCTTTCTGATTTCACGGACAATCTGTTTACGTAATTCAATTGTAGGAACTAGCCAACCATCGCGGTGATTCAAAAAGGCAATATCTGTTACTCCCAAAATTTTTCCAGCATCACGCTGCTCCTTCTGACGAATCTTTGGCATATCCGCTCTAGGAACATCTGGATCTTCGCCACCTTGATCGCCATTTGTGCAGATGCAATAAGAAACTTCGATTCCCTTTGCCGTCCACTGCGCAATGGTTCCAGCTGCCCCAAAATCAAGGTCATCCGGGTGTGCGGTAACAACTAGAACACGTTCTATCTCAGAATCATCTAAAGGAGGCATTGGGCAATCTTAGGTGAACTAGGGAAAGAAAGCAGTTTATGTGAGTCGTTAGACTCCGACTCATGTCAGCAGAGCACCTAACCGATGGTTTAAATCCTCAACAGCAGGCGGCTGTTATTCATCAGGGCTCACCGCTATTAGTTGTTGCTGGCGCCGGTTCTGGAAAGACTCGAGTTTTAACAAGGCGAATTGCATATTTATTGGCAGAACGAAACGTTCGACCATATGAGGTCTTAGCAATTACTTTCACAAATAAAGCAGCGGCTGAAATGAAAGAACGTGTCGCTGACCTTGTGGGGGATAGCGCTAAATCAATGTGGGTTTCAACTTTTCACTCGGCTTGTGTTCGTATCCTGCGTCAAGAGGCCTCGAAACTTGGCTATTCAAATTCATTCACAATTTATGATTCCTCAGATAGTTTGCGGTTAATTACCTTAGTAATGAAGGACATGAATTTAGATATCAAGCGCTATGCACCCCGCGCAGTAGCTGGACTTATTTCTCAGGCAAAGAATGAGCTTCAGGGACCAGCAGATTTTGTGCAATCAGCAGATAACCAGTTTAATGAAATAGTTGCGGAGATTTTCGCGCATTATCAGAAGCGATTAGCGAGCGCTAACGCTATGGATTTCGACGATCTGATTGGAAGAACTGTTGAAATATTGCAACGAAATCCCGAGAGTCGTCAAAGATATCGTTCACGCTTTAGGCATGTTTTAGTCGATGAGTATCAAGATACAAATCACGCGCAATATATGTTGATCAAAGAGCTCGTGGGTACTGAGGGTGAAGGTATTCCTCTAGCCGAACTCTGCGTGGTTGGCGATGCCGATCAATCAATTTACGCATTTCGTGGCGCCAATATTCGAAATATTCTGCAATTTGAAGCGGATTACCCCAGCGCTAAAACAATTCTTCTCGAACAAAATTATCGCTCAACCCAGAATATTTTGACGGCAGCAAATGCTGTAATTTCAAATAATGAAGGTCGCAAGGCAAAAAATCTCTGGTCAGAATCTGGTTCTGGTTCGAAAATTACTGGCTATGTTGCCGAAAGTGAACACGACGAAGCAGACCATATAGTTTCGGAGATCGCGAGGTTGCGTAAAGAGAGCGTTTCTCAACCTGGAGATACCGCAATTTTTTATCGGACTAATGCACAGTCTCGGGTATTTGAAGAAGTTTTCTTGCGCTCTGCGATTCCATACAAAGTCGTTGGGGGAGTTCGCTTCTACGAACGTAAAGAAGTGAAAGATTTCTTGGCTTATCTTCGGGTCTTAGTTAACTCAGAGGATGAGATATCGCTGCGAAGAATTATCAATACCCCAAAACGCGGAATAGGTGATCGGGCGCTAGATACCGTTGATCTATTTGCTCAAAGTTCTGGTATTTCTTTTTGGAGCGCCTTAAATCGCGCTGCCGAAGTTCCAAGTATTCCTACGAGATCTATCTCTGCCATCAATGATTTTGTTCATTTGATATCTTCTCTAACATTTTTAGTTGAAGCTAAAACTCGTCCTTCAGTTATAGCTCAGGCCGTGTTAGAGCAGTCAGGATTACTGCACGAATTAGAGAAGAGCGATGATTTACAAGATGAATCTAGAATTGAGAATTTACAAGAGCTAATATCAGTAGCGGTTGAATATGAAGAAGGCGAAGTTGAAGAAGGTGAAGAAATTTCACTCCTTGGTTTTCTGGAGAACGTTTCTCTCGTTGCAGATTCCGACCAAATTCCTGAGGGCGAGGATCACGGAGGAGTTGTTACTCTGATGACTTTGCACACCGCAAAAGGTTTGGAATTCCCGACAGTGTTTTTAACCGGAATGGAGGAAGGAATATTTCCGCACTCCAGAACTCTTGGCGATCCTAAGGAAGTTGAAGAAGAGCGAAGGTTGGCCTACGTTGGATTAACTCGAGCGCGCACTCGGCTCTATATTTCGAGATCGGAATATCGAAGTTCTTGGGGTGCGCCAACTTATAATCCGGCTTCACGTTTTCTCTCGGAAATTCCAGATGATGTAATTGAATGGAACGAACATGCACCTGCGCCATCTCGTGCAAGTATTTTAAAGACATCGCATTTCACTCCCGCCCCAAGGGCCACTGGTCGGAAGGCATCAACCACTATGGTCCTTCAAGTCGGAGATCGTGTGTCACATGACACATTTGGATTGGGCAGCGTCACTGCTGTCATCGGAGAAGGTGATCGCGCCGAAGCCACGATTAACTTTGGTTCACTCGGCGAAAAGCGGCTCTTGCTTCGATATGCGCCGGTAGAGAAGCTCTAAATAACCACTAAGATTTCGCTTATTCGCAAGCGCTAAATTTAGTAATTAATAATGAATGGGGTAACTAGTGGATCTCTTTGAGTATCAAGCTCGAGATCTTTTCGAATCACATGGCGTTCCAGTTCTAGGCGGCGCAGTTGCCTACACACCTGAAGAAGCCGAATCCGCAGCAGCTTCAATGGGCGGAAGAGTGGTCGTTAAAGCACAAGTAAAAGTTGGTGGCCGAGGAAAAGCTGGTGGTGTGAAGCTTGCTGAAAGTGCAGCGGACGCCAGAGAAAAAGCGGCAGCAATTCTTGGGATGGATATTAAAGGTCATATTGTTAATAAAGTAATGATTGCCCAAGCCGCACCAATTGAGGCGGAATACTATTTGGCAATTTTATTGGATCGAGCGAATCGTAATTTTCTTGTGATGGCTTCGGTTGCTGGTGGCATGGAGATTGAAGAAGTTGCTCATAAAACTCCAGAAAAATTAGCAAGAATAGGCATTGATCCGAATTTTGGTATTTCAAATGAGAAAGCGCGCGAAATAGTTTTAGCTGGACAATTTCCAGCAGATGTTGTGGATCAAGTAGTAGATGTTTTGCTCAAGTTGTGGGCGGCATTTGTTTCAGAGGATGCAACTCTGATGGAGATAAATCCACTTGTTAAAACTAGTGATGGAAAAGTTGTTGCGCTAGATGGCAAAGTAACTTTGGATGACAGTGCAGATTTTCGCCACCCAGACCACGAAGCGCTTATTGATCACGCCTCAGCAAATCCACTAGAGGCCGCAGCAAAGGCGAAAAATCTTAACTATGTAAAGCTAGATGGTCAGGTTGGCATTATTGGAAATGGTGCTGGACTTGTAATGAGCACGCTAGATGTCGTTGCTTATGCTGGCGAAAAATTTGGGGTAAAGCCAGCGAACTTTTTAGATATCGGCGGCGG
>WLCY01000109.1 GCA_009705075.1 Actinomycetota bacterium | reverse complement strand
TAGAACTTTTGTTAACGATTTTTGCGATGGCTCTCTTGCTGAAATTAAGCGTGATTTAGATACACCACGCGCTATTCAACATTTAAGAAAATTAGAGAAAGATGAGGAGGTGTCTGGCGCAACAAAGGCGGCCTGTTTTGAAATTATGGATCGAATCTATGCCCTAGACCTAACGAGAGCGCCAAAAGATAGAGCACAGGCGACTCCAGAAATTCTTGATCTGCTCGAGAAGCGAAATCTTGCAAGGAGAGCGAAAGATTTTGCTCTAAGCGATCAATTGCGAGACCAGCTTACAAAATTAGGGATCGAGATAAAGGACTCAGCTGCTGGCCAAAGCTGGAATTGGCTTTAATTTTTCTTTAGAACAGTAAAAGCTGCAATCGAAATGCCTCCTAGCAAGAAGAGATTTCCATAGAGATTCGAGATGATGAGAATTTCTTGGCTTAAACCATATGTGCCGGCCCGAAGCGTAATCAGAAGCCAGCCAATCACCGTAATAACTTTGAATTTGTGAGACCCGAACAATTGAGTAGCAAAGGTAAAACCAATATAAGTAGTTAAAAGTGCGAGTAACAATCCAAAAGGTTGAATTGAATTATGTAGAACAACACCGATAAAGCTAATTACAGCGCCAAAAAATAAGGCGCCAAATGCACTAAGCAAAGAGATCTACCTCGCGCCCTTTAGCATCGACCGACTCGCTCTTTCTGCCCTTAACCAAGGTGTAATACTCATGGCCCCAAACCTGATTCCCAAGATTATTTGAGAGCGCAAAAAACGGACCATCTAACTCTATTTGTGTTGGATGCGCTGACATAGCTTTCATCTTTGCATCTATAAAATCAGTGCCATCTATAAGTGTTGTAACGAGTTCATCTGGTTTTGCAAAGGGAAGATCATCGGCGCTTTCTGCACCAAAGAAGGATGAGCCGATTTCTTTCATCTTGTCGATGCCTTCTTGAATTACAGATTTAGGCATTGTGTTCCAATAGATTTTGGCTATCTCCCAAGGTTCACCTTCACCAAACGTAGAATCACTTGCCAATTCTGCCGCTCGCATTGCAACTCGATGCGCTTGTATGTGATCTGGATGGCCATAACCACCAAATTCATCATAAGTTATTAACACCTGAGGTTTTACCTCACGAATAATCTTTACTAGATATCCGGCTGCATCATCTAAACCTGCTTGCCAGAAAACATCACTTCGATTATTTGGTTCAGTTCCCATCATTCCGCTATCGCGCCATAAGCGATCTGGCGCGCCAAGAAATCTGAAGTCCGTTACACCGAGTGCCGCCATTGCACTAGCAAGTTCCCCTTCACGGTGTTTTCCAAGTTGATCATTGGCGGTGCTTGCAAGATGACTTAACTCTGGAACAAGAACCTCACCCTCTTCTCCGCGTGTACAAGTTACAAGAGTTACTCGAACACCTTGACTCGCATACTTAGCCATGGTGGCGCCATTGTTGATTGTTTCATCATCAGGATGAGCATGGACAAGAAGTAAAGATCGATCTGACATTTATAAACCTATTCTTTTTAATAAATTGGAAGTGCGGGATCAATCTGCTTAACCCAAGCAACTACGCCACCTGCAACATGTGTTGCATCGGCAAAGCCAGCTTGCTTAAGCACAGCTAAACATTCTGCAGAACGAACTCCCGATTTACAGTGCAGAATTATTGGAACATCTTGTGGCAATTTTTCTAAGGCTGAACCATTGAGGAACTCTTGTTTTGGTATTAGCACTGAACCAGGAATTCGAACGATTTCAAATTCCCCTGGTTCGCGCACATCAATTAACATGAACTTTTCGCCACTATCCATCTTGGCTTTAAGTTCGGTTACTGCAATTGTTGAACCAGAAGCTGCTTCAGCAGCACCATCAGAGAGAACGCCACAGAATGATTCATAATCAGGAAGTAGCTCGGTCTGGCTCGGTTGATCGCTACAAATTGGGCAGTTTGGATCTTTGCGAATCTTAACTTTTCGATACTCCATTTCAAGAGCGTCGTAAACTATCAATTGACCAATAAGTGGTTCACCAATACCTGCAATTAATTTAATCGCTTCGGTAGTTTGAATTGAACCGATTGATGCACAGAGAACTCCTAGTACGCCACCTTCAGCACAACTTGGAACCATACCTGGTGGTGGTGGCTCTGGATAAAGGCAGCGATAGCAAGGTCCGTGATCTGCCCAGAAAACGCTGGCTTGACCATCGAATCTATAAATCGAGCCCCAAACGTAAGGCTTCTTCAAAAGTACTGCGGCATCATTTACTAAATATCTTGTTGCAAAATTATCTGTTCCGTCAACAATTAAATCGTATTGCGCAAAAATATCCATAACATTATCGACATCTAATCTAACCTCATGCAAAACTACATTTACATATGGATTAATCTCTGCGATTGCAGATTTTGCGCTCTGGGCTTTACTCTTACCAATATCTGATTGGCCATGAATAATTTGTCGCTGCAAATTTGATTCGTCAACGGTATCAAATTCGACAATTCCTAGAGTTCCTACCCCGGCCGCAGCTAGGTACATAAGTGCAGGTGATCCCAAGCCACCAGCGCCAACGCATAAGACTTTTGCATTCATTAATCTGCGTTGCCCACTCATACCAACATCAGGGATGATCAAGTGACGGCTATAGCGGCGAACTTCATCGACCGTGAGCTCTGGTCCTTCTTTAACAAGTGGCTTCAAAGTTACGGACACAAATACTCTTCTCTTTAATAAATTTCCTAGGCAGTTACTGCAACGCCCTAATTTTCGCGGATATTCCTCACAATTCAAAATTGAAAGATTGGTTCTTATTGCAAAGGGCTCGCAAGTTCTCAGTAGAAATACGCACTATTCGCGGAATTGACCCTACGATTAGTCCAATGAGCACCGATTCAGCAGCAGCAAATAAGGGGCGCCTGCCTCGAGATGAGCGTCGAGCACAATTACTTGCCGCGGCTCTCGAAGTTTTCACGCAAGCCGGTTATCACTCGGCTGCGATGGATGAGATTGCAGACCGAGCAAAGGTTAGTAAGCCCGTTCTCTATCAACATTTTCCATCAAAATTAGATTTATATCTTGCGGTCCTAGATTTACATATTGATTCGCTAGTTTTTGATATTCAGAGGGCAATTGCTTCGACTTCAGATAATGCGGCTCGAGTACTTGCAACTGTCGATGCCTATTTTGGATTTATAAATCGTGAAGGTGAAGCTTTTAGATTGCTCTTTGAAAGTGACATGAGCGTTGAACCTCAAGTCCGAGAACGGCTAAATCGCATGACATATGACTCTGCTGCCGCTCTCAGTGCAGTCATCTCCCTTGATACCGGTTTAACCAAAGAGGCTTCGATGATGCTCGCGGTGGGCCTTATAGGCACTGCTCAAACTTCTGCACGTCATTGGCTTGAGCGCGATGGAAAGTTAGATCGCGAAACTGCCGTTGAACTTGTATCAAACCTAATCTGGCGAGGAATTTCTGGATTCCCTAAAGCAAACTAAAGGAATAAACTAACACCATGTCAACAAAGAAAAGTGCAGCAGGAACAACCACTGAAGTCCGGATTGGTATCGCGGATTCTACGCAAGAGCTTCACATCGAATGTGAACTTACTCCAGAGAAAGTTATCGAGGCCGTTACAACTGCCCTCGATTCTGGAAAGGCGTTATCGCTTACTGATACTCGTGGACGTCAGACTATTGTTGCAAATAGCAAAATTTCTTTTGTAGAGGTTGGGCAGAGTGAAGAACGTAAAGTTGGTTTTGCAACCGCTTAAAGTTCGAAGAATCCTTTGATCGATTGAACAATCATTTCAACTGATATAGCAGCTAGAAGCAAACCAGCAATTCTCGCAATCAAGGTAACGCCTGATTCCTTGATTAATCCAACTACCTTGGTA
>WLCY01000108.1 GCA_009705075.1 Actinomycetota bacterium | reverse complement strand
ACAAGTACACCATTTGATACCTGCGCCAAAACAACTGATCGATGCGAATCAGCGCTCTCTGCTGAAATCTCGAGGCCTCTATTCATAGGTCCTGGATGCATAACAATCGCGTGTTCTTGAAGTGAATTCAATCTAGCTATGTCTAACCCGTATCCTCTCGAATATTCGCGCTCTGATGGAAAAAACGAATCTTTCATGCGCTCAGATTGAACACGTAACATCATAAGCACATCCACTTTCTTAACGACGTCATCGAGATTGAAACTCACATCAACGTTCCAATCTTGGATCCCAACAGGAATCAAGGTTGGCGGCGCAACCAGAGTTACTTTTGCTCCTAACTTCGTTAATAGGAGGACGTTGCTCCGAGCAACGCGCGAGTGCAAGATGTCCCCCACAATTCCAACGTGAAGACCAGTAAAATCATCTTGGTGTTTCGGAAATCTGCTCCGAATCGTGTAAGCATCAAGTAGTGCTTGAGTCGGGTGTTCGTGAGTGCCATCACCTGCATTAATTACCGAAGCGCTAATCCAGCCAGAATCTGCAAGACGTTGGGCAGCTCCTGATGCGCCATGTCTAATAACCACAGCATCCGCCCCCATTGCTTGCAAGGTTTGCGCTGTATCTTTCAATGACTCACCTTTACTGACACTCGAACCTTTTGCCGAGAAATTAATGACATCCGCCGACAACCGCTTTGCTGCTGATTCAAATGAGATGCGAGTTCTAGTTGAATCTTCAAAGAAGAGATTAACAACAGTTCGACCACGCAATGTTGGAAGTTTTTTCATTGGTCCATCAGAAATCTTTGATAACTCACTAGCGGTATTTAGTATTCCGAAAGCTTCTGCCGAAGTTAAGTCGTCTATAGAGAGCAGGTGGCGGTTCATTTATCTTCCCCGCTTAAAATTTCTACGCTATCTGAACCATCAATTTCAGATAATCGCACCCTGACCGATTCACTTGCGGAGGTTGGAATATTTTTGCCTACATAATCGGCGCGAATTGGGAGCTGGCGATGCCCTCTGTCCACTAGGACTGCGAGTTGAACAGTCTTTGGTCGACCTATTTCTCCAAGAGCATCTAGAGCAGCCCTAATCGTGCGGCCTGAATAAAGAACATCGTCCACCAAAACAACATCTTTGCCTTCTATTCCACCTGTTGGAATCAAGGTTGGAAGAAGAGGTCGAGGTGCACGTAACCGGAGATCATCTCGGTGAAGAGTGATATCCAGAGTTCCAACCGGAACGGGTGACTGGATTTCAGTTAAGAATTTTCCTATGCGGCTACTAAGAAATGCACCGCGGGTCGGAATGCCAAGTAGAACAACATTTTCTAGACCATGATTGTGCTCAATTATTTCATGAGCAATACGTTTAAGCGCCCGACCAATTTCGCCGGCGTCCAGGACTGTAGCCATTTTTTCTCCTTCGCCGCCTCTCTGGACGGATCGTTAAAGGACCTTCTTGCCTCTCGGGCTCGCAAAAGATACCACCTGTGGATATCGGAATCCACTTATGACGCACCGTCTCTATTCTCGCCTCATGATAATAATTCCCGAACTTTCAATTGAAGAGATAGCCGCAGCAATAAAAACAGTTCGTAAGGCGAAAGGAATGACGCTGAAGGAGGTCGAAGCGAGGTCCGGTGGAGTTTGGAAGGCGGTCGTTATCGGCTCGTATGAAAGATGCGATCGGGCGCTCTCAGTAAAGAAGGCAATAAATTTGGCGAACTTCTATCAGGTTCCCTTGAGTGAGTTACTTGGATTGAATACTCAGAGCAGAACTGCACCGAGGGAGAAGATAACCATTGACCTTAGATCGACAAATAACGAGCCCTCAACTGAGAGCGATGTACTTGCCGTTAAGAACTTCGCAACTCTGATTTGTGCCAAGAGGCACGATTGGAATGGTGAAGTCCTATCTATCCGAAATTCTGATTTAACAACAATTTCACTCTTGATTAATCGGGATGAGGCGACAGCTTACGATTGGTTGCAGAGTAGAAGATTTATTCTTGGAGCTAGACGCCCTTAGAGGGCGAATGAAGGCTTGAGAATCTCAATTCGACCAAGAACACCGTTTATGTATTTGGCTGAATCATCTGTGGAAAGTTCAGTTGCAATTTCAATGGCCTCTGAGATTGCTATCTGATCATCGAGTGTCTCAAGCCAGAGTATTTCAAAGAGTGCAATACGTAGGATATTCCGATCGATTGCGGGCATCCGATCCATATCCCATCCCTGGGCATATGTGGTTATTAGTTCGTCAATTTTGATGCAGTGCTCTTCAACGCCTGTTAGAAGTTCGACAACATAATCGCCTTGAGACAACTCTTCGGCTGGTCGCGTTGCATACAAATCCAAAGCGCGAGCACCTCTAATATCTGCTTCGTAAAGGAAATCCAAAGCACGCTTGCGCGCCTTGCGGCGTGCGCTCATTAGTTAGCTCGGCCTAGATACGCGCCTGTACGCGTGTCAACAAGAACTTTCTCATCTTGTTTGATGAAGAGCGGAACCTGAATGGTGATTCCCGTTTCTAAAGTCGCTGGTTTTGTTCCGCCGGACGAACGATCGCCTTGCAAGCCTGGCTCCGTATAGGTAATTGTTAATTCTACCGACGCTGGAAGATCTATATAAAGTGGGTTGCCTTCGTGAATCGCAACATTAGCTTCACAATTTTCAAGCATGTAATCTGCTGCGTCTCCTACGATTGCTTCCGAGATATTCATTTGATCGAAAGTTTTTTGATCCATAAATACGAAATCATCGCCATCGCGATAAAGGAAAGTCATATCTCGCTTTTCTAGCACAGCTACATCAACCTTTACGCCGGCATTCAGAGTTCGGTCAATGACTTTTCCAGTCGTTACTGATTTCAATTTGGTACGGACGAATGCCGGGCCTTTTCCAGGCTTAACATGTTGAAACTCGACGACATTCCATAATTGACCTTCAATATCTAAGGTCATTCCATTCTTAAGGTCGTTTGTTGTTGCCATGATCAATGTTCCATTTCCAAAAAAAACTGGCTGCGATTTGCGTCCGTTGTAAGTGGCTAAGAATACCCGATGTTATTGCGCCCTCTTGCTACTTAAGCGTTACTTAAACATGCGAGAGATAGCGATTAGCGCCAGACGATAAGAATCAGGACCAAAGCCGGCAATAGTTCCGTTTGCTACGCCCGAAATGACCGAGGTATGTCTAAATTCTTCACGGGACATTGGATTAGAAAGATGGACCTCAATTAAAGGAGCTGACACCATATCCGCTGCATCCCGTATCGCATATGAATAATGAGTGAATGCTGCAGGATTTATAACCACAGGAAGCTTTTTATCCGCTGCCTCATGCAACCAAGAGATCATTTCAACTTCGCTATCACTCTGCCGTACTTCACACTCAAGACCAAGTTCTTTTCCTGCATCTATTATGATTTTTGATAACGAAGCAAAATCAAGGTCTCCGTATATGTTGGAATCTCGAAGATCCAACCTTCCTAGATTCGGTCCGTTTAGTACCAATATTTTCATATTGAAATTCTCTCATACGCCGTTGCAATCTGGTCTCTAGTTATCTCTTCTAACCAGATGGGTTTACCTATACCTTCAAGCCCGATAAATCTAAGTTCTGACCCTCGACTCTTCTTGTCCCCTGCCATCAAGGCAAGTAGTTCTGGCAAAGCGCTTCTGGTGTAAGTAATCGGTAGCTCATATTTCTGGAGTAATTCACGGTGCAGATCAACAACGGTTGGACTCAACTTACCTACGACGTTACTTAACTCAACAGCAAAAACCAATCCAATTGAAACCGCTTCACCGTGACGAAGCTTGTAATCCTCCAGCTTCTCAACCGCGTGTCCCAGCGTATGGCCATAGTTCAAAATTTCCCGAAGTCGGCTCTCCCTAAAATCAGCGCTCACTACTT
>WLCY01000107.1 GCA_009705075.1 Actinomycetota bacterium | reverse complement strand
CCTGCAGCGCGCAACTGAAGTATTGAAAAGCGAAATCGAACCAGTTATTTCAGAAGAGTTTGCAAAGGCCATGAATAGCGATTTGGCCGTACCTCAGGCGCTTGCTGATATCTCGGAAGCGGTGCGCATTGGAAATAGCGCGATAACCGATAATGATCTAGCCACACTAGCAAAGAGTGCGAGTGAAGTTCGAGGCGCACTTTCAATTCTCGGCTGTGATCCATTTGATCCAATATTTACGGGCAGCGGTAACAATAAGAAAGAATTACTTGATGGCTTAATTACATTAGCCCTTGAACAACGAACGGCCGCCCGAGCCCGAAAAGATTTCGCAGCAAGTGATGAAATTCGCGATTCACTTACCGCTCTCGGCATCACAATCGAAGACACCCCAACCGGCTCGCGCTGGACCGTGAACTAATAAGTAGAGAATAGAAAACAAATGCGCCCCGGAAAAAAACGTCGTGAAGCAGCAGTAGCACCATCCCGCAGACCTACTAATCGTAAGCCAGAGTCCCGACTCGAAACTCGCGCTAATAGCGATGCAGTTGCTGGTCGAAATAGCGTTGTAGAAGCGTTACGTGCTCGGATTCCCGCGAAAGAGTTATTGATTGCTGAACGCGCAGAAATTGATGAGCGAATGACTGAAGCGCTTCGCTTAGCGAAGAATCAAGATCTTGGAATTAAAGAAGTTCCACGCGGACAATTAGATGGCGTTACCGGAACAACAAATCATCAAGGTATCGCGCTAATCATTAAACCATTTCAATATAAGACTTTTGAAGCCGTTCTACTTGGTGCAACCAAGCCCGGGCTCATTATCGGACTCGATGGTGTCACAGATCCACATAATCTTGGTGCAATAGTTCGAAGCGCTGCAGCCTTTGGTGCACATGGTGTTGTTATCCCAGAACGTCGCAATGCTGCAATGACCGGTTCGGCTTGGAAATCTTCAGCCGGTGCCGCTGCACGTCTGCCAATTTCACAAGTTACAAATATGGTTCGTTCAATTGAAGATGCAAAGAAAGCTGGATTCTTCGTTGTCGGATTGGATGCCGAAGGTCAAGAATCTCTTCCAGGTTTCTCGCTTGCAACTGAATCTGTTTATTTAATTGTAGGAAGTGAGGGCAAGGGCCTATCACGCCTCGTTAAAGAGAAGTGCGATTTAATTCTCTCAATTCCAATGCAATCAGATGTGGAATCGCTTAATGCAAGTGTTGCAACAGCGATTGTTATGTACTGGATTGCCGAGAAGCGCGCAAAATAACCATGGCTACCTTTAATCGTTTCATTGCACTTGGTGATTCAATGACTGAAGGTATGTGCGATGAGATTATTGATGGAAAGTATCGTGGTTGGGCTGATCGGGTAGCCGATACTTTGGCGAAAGAAAGTTCAAACTTCTCCTATGTAAATCTTGCAATACGTGGAAAATTATTACATCAAGTTATTGATGGCCAGATTCCTGAGGCTGCTAAGTTTGTAACTGGTTCCGATACTTTAATTTCCTTTCATGCTGGTGCCAATGATGTCTTAAGGCCAAATTATCAAGCGGCAGAAGCATTTGCTAAGTACGAGCGTGGCGTAAAAGATTTAACTTCTACTGGTGCGACGGTAATAGTCTTTACTGTTGTAGATCGTGTAGAAGGTGACGGAAAAACCGCAAAACTTTGGCACGAGCGTTTTAGCGCGTTCAATGTCAATGTGCGAAACGTTGCTCATAAGTATGGCGCCACAATTATCGAAGCTGATGATGCAAAATGGTTGGCAGATTTACGTTTTCTTGCAGTTGATCGCCTGCATTTAAATAGCGATGGGCACTGGCGGTTATCACAAGCTGTATTAGAGAAATTAGGCAAGAACTTTGATCCTGCTTGGAAAATTCCACTTCCGCCCGCTCAAGAGAAATCAAAGGCCCGTAAAACGGCGGAAAAAACCCGTTGGATCATTACCTTCGTAATCCCTTGGATCTGGCGGAGAGTTCGCGGCAAATCTTCTGGCGATGGTAGATCGGCTAAGTATGAGACTCCGATTGCTTGGAAATAACTATTTCGAACGTTGCTCTGGGGCCAAAATTTGTTGCAACATATCGATGTTTTCAACGCAACGTCCAGCACCAATAACAACAGAGTAAAGCGGATCATCTGCTACTCGGACCGGCATTCCGGTCTCAGCAATTAGCCTCTCCGATAAACCTTTAAGTAAGGCGCCACCACCAGCAAGGACTATGCCGGTTCTAGATAAATCTGAAACTAAATCCGGAGGTGTTTCATCTAAAGTCGCTTTAATCGCAGCAATTATCTTTGTTATTTGATCCGCAATCGCATCTCGAATTTCTCTAGGTGTGACCATTAAATCTTTCGGAAGGCCAGAAACTAAATCTCGGCCTCGGATTCGTGCATTGCTCTCATCAATCAAAGGAGCTGCAGATCCAATTGACATTTTCAGTTCTTCGGCGGTCCGCTCACCAATCATTAAGTTATAAGTGTTTTTCACGTAATTAACAATTGCTTGATCAATAGCATCTCCACCGACTCGAATGGATCTTGAAGTAACAATTCCACCGAGTGAAATAACTGCTACATCTGTTGTTCCACCGCCAATATCAACAATCATCGAACCAATAGGTTCTTGTATCGGAAGTCCAGCGCCAATAGCAGCAGCCATCGGTTCTTCCATTATGTAAACCTTTTTAGCACCAGCAGCATATGCCGCATCCTTAATTGCGCGATGCTCGACTGAAGTAACAATTGGTGGAACCGCGACAACAATAATTGGCTTTGAGAAAAGTTTTTTCACTCCAACCATATTCATGAAGATGCGCAACATTTTCTGTGCGGTTTCAAAGTCAGCAACAACGCCATCCTTAAGTGGTTTTATTGCGACGATATGTCCTGGAGTTCGGCCCACCATTTTTCGGGCTTCGAGGCCAGCTGAAAGAATTTCTCCGGTGTCGGTGTTAATGCATACAACACTTGGTTCATCTAAAACTACCCCGCGATTTGATTGGTAGATCACGGTATTGGCCGTTCCAATATCAATTGCGAGATTGCGGCTAAAAGGAGTTCGCACTTTCCAACTTTATACTTGCAAGCAAGGTATGCGGAAGGTCGGCTAGATAGTTTGTGCGGTGATTACCCCCCGGTTACCACATGTTCACCTAGCTAGAGGAGAATATTGCAATGACTTCCCACAATCATGGCCTGACCGTGAGCGACCCCAGGGAAACTTTGATCGATCGCGAGCTAAGTTGGCTGGCATTTAACCAACGAGTTCTGGAATTAGCCGAAGATAAATCAACACCGCTATTGGAGCGCTGTCGCTACTTAGCAATTTTCTCCTCCAATCTTGATGACTTCTACATGATTCGGGTTGCAACGTTAAAACGTAAATTGGAAACAGGAGTTACAAAAGAGAACACCGCAGGCTTAACTCCAAATGAATTAATGAAAGAGCTTTCTGCAAAAACTCGAGAACTTATTGATCGCAAGACAAAATGTTTTCATGATGATGTTCACCTAAAACTCTCAAAAGAAGGCATAAACATTGTTAGGTGGGATGAGTTAACTAATGAAGAACGCGAATTAGCAACAGGTATTTTTCATAATCAAATCTTTCCAGTATTGACACCGCTAGCTATCGACCCATCACATCCATTTCCGTATATTTCTGGGCTCTCACTAAATCTTGCTGTAGTAGTAAAAAATCCTGATACCGGAATTGAACTCTTTGCTCGGGTTAAAGTCCCATCGAACCTACCTCGTTTTGTGGTTACTACAACTGGTGATGATCGTAGATACATCCCGTTAGAACAAGTCATAACTGCGAATGTAGCCGAGCTATTTCCTGGAATGGAAGTTCTGAATGTCTATACATTTAGGATTACAAGAAATGCTGATTTAGAGCTTGAAGAAGAAGAATCTGAAGATTTG
>WLCY01000106.1 GCA_009705075.1 Actinomycetota bacterium | reverse complement strand
TAACTAGCCCTTCACCACCGCTTTAACAATCGCTTCGGGAGTTGGGTTTTCTCCAATGATTTCATCAATATTTGTGGGGGTTCCATTAATTTTTGCGGCGGCCAGAAAAGCTAGCTGCGTTGCAATATCGGTCATCCAATACATTGCTGATGGTCCTGCCCGATCCAAGATTCGCTCAGCCTGAAGAATCCGCGCATCAGAAAACTTTTCAACGCCGCTCTTATCATCTTCGATTATCGCCAATAAATATTGTTTTATCTCAAAAGCAATTCCGGTTTTGTCGCCATCGTTTTCAACGATCGCCTTTAGTTCGGCATCCAAGCCGCGAAGCCTCTTACCCTCACGCTTCTTTCTCGCCCTACGCTCCAGATACAAATAGACCAAAGCTGCAATGAATAGGAATTCAAACATTTATGTGCCCCTCTCGATAATCCAAAGCTACGCCCCATGACCGACAGACCAACCTAATCCCACTTAAACCTGAAACTTGCGGTTACCCTTTTACTCATGAGCAAAGAGATCACCGCCCAAAACCTTCGAAAAGTTAACGTCCTTGCTGGAATCCTGCACTTGGCCCAAATGGCCGCAGTCCTTGCGTTGAGCAACGACTTCGCACTTCCAATCACAGCGACCTATATGTCTGGCCCTCCAGGATCAACTTTTGCTGAACCAATTGTTCTCTTCAATACACCCGTCGGCTTAACAGTTGCAATCTTCCTAGGGTTATCTGCGCTGGCACATTTCATTGTCGCAAGCCCAAAGTTCTTCCCACGTTACAGCGCTGGTATCGCGGCAAAACGAAACTATTTCCGCTGGGTTGAATATGCAATTAGCTCTTCAGTAATGATTGTCCTAATTGCTCAAGTAACAGGTGTTGCTGAAATTTCCGCAATAATCTCAATCTTCGGTGTCAATGCATCAATGATTTTATTTGGCTGGTTGCAAGAGAAATATGAGAACCCAGGAAGTGGTGGCTGGCTGCCATTCATCTTTGGTTGCATCACGGGAATCGTTCCTTGGATCGCACTTCTCTTCTATGTCTTTTCAATCGGTGGTCCTGGAGATACTTCAGCCCCAGCATTTGTCTACGGAATTGTTTTGACCATATTTATCTTCTTCAACTCATTCGCACTTGTGCAATGGTTGCAATACAAGAAGGTCGGCAAATGGTCTGAATATATTCGCGGTGAGCGTACTTACATCACTCTCTCATTGGTGGCTAAGTCGCTGCTTGCTTGGCAGATCTTCGCAAATACTTTAATCTCTTAACAGAACGGGAATTACAATCTCGTTGTATTGCAAGAATCCTGGTTTGAATGGTGGATCGAAACGACAAATCCGAGTTTCGCCAGATAGCGCAATATTCTCTCTCGCTGCCGCGGCCCGTAATTCCTTAATTTTTCGCCCTGACAACTCTTCGGTTGCTTTCCCTCGAAATGAAGTGGCAATACAGGTTTCAGTTTCTAGTTCGCGCAATACAACTCGTGGATCATTTGGATGAGGCAAGTGACCGAAGGTGCTACCTGATGGCATCACAAAAGAAACAAACCAATCATCGGCTTCAGCACCTTCAACTCTTTGGGCGGCGATAACCGGTGCTGTCATCGCAATTTGCTGTGAGGCTTTATTTCCCTTTGAAATGTATTTGAAAAGTGAAGAAAATGCGGCACTGGATGCAGTCGAATATTGAGCAGAGACTTTAACTTCTGCGATAACACAAGGCGCGTATTCGCGGATTTCAAAATCGTCAAAAGTTTGAAGTGTTCGAAACTCCTGCCGCTGCGTCATAACAGAATACTAAGCGCCGCTACTGCGCTGTCATAACCCTTATCTTCAAAACTATTGGGGAATCCCGCACGAGCCTGTGCTTGTTCAATCGTGTCGCACATCAAAACCCCAAAACCAATTGGCTTAGATCTGCTTAGTGACACATCCATGATTCCAGAAGTCACTCCTTGGCAAACATAATCAAAATGTGGCGTCTGGCCTCGAAGAACTAATCCGACAACTACTGCAACATCAAAGCCAGAATCTAAAGCAAGTTGAGCGGCAAGTGGCAGCTCGAATGATCCAGCAACTTTTCGAATCTCAACATTAGGGATTCCTGACTCGGCAAATCCTCGGACCGCGCCATCTACAAGTGCTTGGCAAATTTCAGGATGCCACGATGCACTGATAACAACAGCCTTTAGATTTGAAAAGTTTTTGATTTCTAAATCTGGAGCTTTTCCTGCCATTAGATCTCCCCTAACGAGTGACTCAGTAAATCTCGTTTACTTCTTAGATATCCCCTATTGAATTCATTTGCCGGAACTTGCAACGTTCTACCTTTATAGCTAATTCCAGAGCTCTCAAAAGCAGCCAACTTCTCTGGGTTGTTAGTAAGTAGCTCAATCTGCGATATCCCTAAGGCTTTAATAATCTCTATCGCATCACCATAAGATCTCTCATCAACTCCATGGCCGAGTGAAATATTTGCCTCCAAAGTATTCTGCCCGAGATCTTGCAAGGCATATGCTCGAATTTTCTCGCTAAGCCCAATCCCTCGGCCTTCGTGATCACGTAAGTAGATAATCAATCCAGATCCGCGCTCTTCAATTTCGCTAATCGCCTGCATTAATTGCGGCCCGCAATCACAGCGAAGCGAACCAAATGCATCTCCAGTTAAACATTCGGAATGAATTCGAGTCAGGAGATCTACTTCTGTTAAATCACCAAGTGCCAATATTGCGTGCTCTGCGCCATTGCGTGAAATAAATGTCGAGATCTGCCATTCGCGCTCCCCGATCGGAAGCTTTGCCCATTGGAAATCAACTCGTCTTTGACTTACTTTCTTACCAATGTTTGTTTTGATCTCTTCAATCGTAATTTTCTTAATCGCATGTTCCGCCGCAAAAGCTTCAAGTGCTGCCCCGCGCATCATCGAACCATCATCGTTTACCAACTCAGAAATAACAGCAACTGGATAAGAATCGGTTAATTCACATAACGCGATTCCAGCTTCGGTATGTCCGGCTCTCTCATGAACGCCGCCATCAACTGCAACAAGTGGAAATATGTGGCCAGGCCTTAAAAATTCTGAAGCCTTCGCTCTTGGGTTAGCTATTGCGCGAAGCGTATTGGCACGCTCTTCTGCGCTGATCCCGGTAGTTCTTCCTTCAATTAAATCTACTGAAACGGTGAATGCAGTTTCGTGGCTATCTTCATTTCGTGCAACCATCATCGGAAGTTTCAAACGCCTCGCAGTCGCATCGGTAACCACGCCACAGATAACCCCCGAAGTATGGCGAACCATAAAACCAATCCGTTCGGTAGTTGCTTTCTCTGCAAGCAGGATTAAATCGCCCTCATTTTCGCGATTAGAGTCATCGGTGACAATCAAGAATTTTCCAGCCTTAAAATCTTCTAGTGCAGCCTTAAAATCACTCATCACTTATCCCCCTTTGCAAGTAAACGCTCGACATACTTTGCAAGCACATCTACTTCAACATTTACCAGATCTTCGGCCTTTTTTGCAGATAAATTTGTCCGTTCTAAGGTTTCCGGAATTAACCAGACCGTTACGACGTTAGTTGCATCATTTATCTCGCCGACAGTTAGTGAAACGCCATCGAGTGCGATAGATCCTTGATTCACAATGTATTTAGCCAAATGTTCTGGAACCTTGATGTCGAATTGTGCCCACTTATCTCCAGGCGTTAAACCAATAACGCTTGCAACCCCATCCACATGTCCTTGCACCATATGCCCACCCATGCGGGCGTTTAGCTGCGCTGCGAGTTCAAGGTTCACCGAGCTTCCAACAACAGTCTGGGAAAGTGAAGTTAGCGCCAAGGTTTGAACCATCACATCTGCTGTGAACTCACTTCCTGATACTGATGTCGCAGTTAAGCAGACACCATTTACCGCAACTGAATCACCTAATTTAATCTCTGAGATTAGGCCAGGT
>WLCY01000105.1 GCA_009705075.1 Actinomycetota bacterium | reverse complement strand
TGGCTTACGGTCGGAGTTACCTTAGTTGGATATTTCACATAAGGCTTGAATGCTCCTGGATCTTTTGTAATCTTAAAGATTCCTTGCCCACTATTTGCATATGGGACCGGCGATTGGAGAACGTTCAAATAAGAAAATGAGATTGCCTCATTCGCCTGGATTAAATGGTTTCCTACTTTTCCGGTCGCGAGAATAACTGCCTTCGCGGTTCCACGAGACCATCGCGCCATCATCTCGCCAGCAAAATGATTGTCATAGATAAGAGCAGAACCTGCCGCATATAACTTTGGTCCTAGTCCGGTGTAAGTAACTGTTATTGGAGTTCCTATTGGTCCGCTCTTTGGTGACATGTTAAAGCTTCTAGATACTTGCACGCCTCCGTGTCCTGCGGCGACGCCATCTTTAACCAAATAAATATCATGAACTCCGCCCCAATCAGATGGGATCTTCGCACTATAACTAAACCCGCCTGTTGCATTCGTTTTCACATTCGCCAGATTCACGTGGTAATTAACGTAAGAAGTTCCCATGTAGTTAACAGTGTTCGGTTCAATTCCAGCCAACCAGCTTGCATCTGAAGTTGACCATGTCAGAACGTATTCAGTATCAGGTAGAAGCGCCTTGCCATCAATCTTGAAAGAATCACCGACCACTCCTTGAGATGGACTAGTAGTCAAATTAACCATTGAGTTCGGTGTCGTAAAAGTTGCTGCCTTGACCCCCGTAAATGGAAGAGCGGGAATATTTGGTAGCCCTTCTGGGCGAACAAGTGTCGTGGCTACTGGGGCATCCGCTCCACTTGCATTTGATATAAACGTTAACGATGCAATTGGAAGAATTGATGCAACTGCAACTCGAAGTGCTACCGAGCTAAACGATCTCTTCTCTCTTTTTTTCATTTTTTCCTTCTCTCCGATGTTAAAAGTTTCTGGGTATTTTCCTTAGAGGTCGAGGTCCGGCTGACCTACAATCGGACCTCAACCTTCCGCTAAGGAGCGTTCGAGCTGATGCTGCTAGTTATGCCTTTGGAACTGCATACAGGGTTAGCTGTGATGCGGCAGTGAAGTTAGATTCCCAAGTTGCAACTGCACCTTTAAGAATTGGATTCATGGTTACGGTGCGATAGTAAGTAACGCGCTCTGAAACCAAGCGACCTTCAGAATCGTAAACGTTCTTGCCATTTACTTTCTTTGGAGCCAACTTAGTTGAAAGAACTTTTGCAGTCTTCTGATCCTTAGCAACCATCGTTACCTTGAATTTGATAACTCCAAGGGTGCTGTATTTACCTTCGGCTGTTCCGGTATTCAAAACTGCGGTCCAGAATGCGACTCCACTGTGATTTCCATAATTCAACTTCAGCGGATCTTTCATTCCTACAACTTCAATAAATGCTGCCGCGGTGTTTGATGTGTCCATTACGGCTCCACCTTGGTCGGCATTATTTGCATAAACGCGGAAAACGATCTGTTGTCCGATGATGTATTCACTTGAAACTGTGCATCCTTGGCCAAAACGTGGAGCTAATGCTCCTGTTGAACCAGATGCTAAAACTTCATCAACATAGATATGTATTGGTGAAACAACACCCTGTACTGGGGTTCCAACCTTGACCATGAGAGTATTTGAAGTTGCTGCTGTGAATGCCGCTGCATCTTTAGGAGTGAATGTTGCAGTTAATGTTGTTGGGCCAGGTGCGGCAGGAGTCCAGGCACACTTTGCAACGAATGGTGCAACTGATGTAGTTACAGATGCATCGCAACCAGTAAGGGCTACGCCGCCAACCATAAATTTAACGTTTCCTTCTGCGCCTGCTGTTGCGACGATTGTAATTGGATCCAATCCATATACCCCGTTACCACCTGATAGGACGAAGGTTGGAGTAGCAGCTGCATTTGCTGCAGGCGCGCTCATTGCCATTCCACCAGCCATAATCAAAGCGCCAGTTAAGACACTTGAAATTATCTTTTTCATTTCTTTGTTGCTCCTTATCTAGTTATTGCTATTTGAACTACTCGAACTATTTGGTAATTACATTGCCAACAAGATTTATGGTTAAAGAGCTACTCTCCTTAGACCCTGCTGTAGTTGTTTTAATTGCAAAACTTCCTGTTGCTTTTAAAGTCCCAGAAGCGCCGGCATATTTCCCAGTTCCTCCAGTGATTGTTGCGCTGCCTTTGATTGTCACGTTCGCTGGTGCAGCGTCACTATCAGCACAAGCTTCTGAATTGGAAGCAAAATCGACGTTTAGTGAATTTCCACCACCTGCGAGAACTCCACTTCCTTGGAATGGATTGCATTGCGCTTGAGGCGCAGATGATCCTTTTCCAGTCATAGTTGCTAGCCCCAAATTTGAACCTGTCCCGGTTGCATTTATTGATGGGGCTTGAACGCTTGTATCACTCCAAACTATCGCCATGTTTCCCTTGTAAGTTGCATCAAAGGCGACTGCACCAGTCTTAGCGACTGCGGGCTTTGTTTTTGAATAGCCAGCGGGGCATTTTGGTTTAACCGCTGTAACTTTTTTAACAATTTTTCCCTTATAACAACTGATTGTTTTTGTTGCGGCACTTGCTGTCGAAGCAAGTGAAATGGATAAACCAATCGCTGCGACAACTGCAATCATTTTCTTATTAGTTGATCCCATATTCTTCACATCTCCTATATCTCCGTGTGATGTCTTGCTGATATAGATGAATCATCGCGCTTGAAAAAAAGATATTTGTTAGAAAGGCAGGGGCTATCACTTACAGAAATATTGTTTGAATCACAAAGTCATTTATGACGCTGTCGATACATAGGGGTAGCACTCAAAAAGTAGTGAACTTCTCGAATCCAACTCTTTACATTGGAAGTTTCTAACTTAAGTTGCTATGCCAAATCCCAAATATTTTCGCCACGAAGCACTGCATCTGATCCACCATCGATGTAAATAGTTTGACCAGTTGTATGCGTGTTCTCTGGACTCGATAGCCAAATTAATAGCGATGCAACACTTTCGGCCTCCATATACCCATTCAATGGCATTGGGACTTGAGCTGCTATCGCATCTCTTGCCTCTTGAGTTGCAATCATCTCGGCAACCATTGGAGTCTTCACGATGCCAGGACCTACAGCATTAAGAGGAATTCCTGCACCTGCCCATAGGGGCTTGATGCATTCGCGGCGAATCCAACGACTTAGTGCACGTTTTGTTGATCCGTAAATTAACTGTTCAGATCCCCCACCTGCGTCTACTAGCCCTTGAGCAATCGCTAAAGCTTCTACTTCATTATCAGCACACATTGCAGCGACAAGTTCGGGGCTATTTGGCATTAATGAGGCCATGGAACTCGTTACAACTACGCGGGGCTCTTTTGATTTTGTCAGAGTTGGTAATAACCCGGTTAGAAATTCTGTGACCCCGAAATAGTTCACGGAGACAGTCTTGGCAATTGGATGAGCTAATCCGGCGCAAGCAATAACTGCATCGATAGAGCCATTGCCGAGTTCAATAACTTTCTTGACTCCGTCGCTCCTGCCTATGCTGGTACTCAAGTCTGTTTCGACTTCCGCATTTTTCAAATCAACGCCTATTACTTTATGTCCAGATTCTTTAAGAATTCTTACGGTTGCAGCGCCTATTCCGGAGGCAGATCCTGTGACTACATATGTACGTGTCATGATGTCTTCTCTCTTTACAGGCCCATAACTTTCTCTGCCTGTATATTTTCAAGGTACACCTATTGCAATGATTAGAAATGATCGAGCCAAGTGGCTGGCACTCAAAAGAATCAAGAAATTATTTATAGCAACTAAAAATTACTTCTTGTCGCTCATGACGGTTTTCTTATAAATCTTTCCTTTAGCGTCGTATGTAACCCAAGTTCCCGTCTGCTTGCCAATCTTGAAACTGCCCGAACGCATGATTACGCCGGTCTTTCTAAACCATTTCCAATCTCCGTGAAGTTTCCCAGCCTTAAATTTGCCAATCGCCTTCAAGGTCCCGTTTGGATAGAAC
>WLCY01000104.1 GCA_009705075.1 Actinomycetota bacterium | reverse complement strand
TGGAAAGATTAATCCGCTAGCGTTAGAGGAGTACTCCTCGCTTGAAGAGCGCCTGCGATATCTTGCAGAACAGTTAGAGGATTTGAAGAAAACTAAGCGTGATCTTCTCGATATTATTAAAGAAGTCGATGACAAAGTTCAACAAATATTCAAAGAAGCTTACGATGACACGGCTCGTGAATTCGAAATTATCTTTGCTCGCCTCTTCCCAGGCGGAGATGGCCGCTTGATTTTGACCAACCCTGAGGACATGACGACTGCAGGTGTAGATGTCGAGGCCCGACCTCCTGGAAAGCGCGTAAAGCGGTTGTCACTTCTTTCCGGCGGTGAACGTTCGCTAGTTGCAGTCGCACTTTTAGTTGCAATCTTCAAAGCCAGACCAAGTCCGTTCTATGTAATGGATGAAGTAGAAGCAGCCCTTGATGATACGAACTTAGGTCGTTTGCTCGGCGTCTTTGAAGAACTTCGAGAGAAGTCCCAATTAATTATCATCACTCACCAGAAGCGGACTATGGAAATTGCCGATGCGCTTTATGGTGTAACTATGCGTGGCGATGGCGTATCCGAAGTCATCTCTCAACGTATTCGGGAATCTGAAAGCGCTAACTAGTTTCATCTAGTTGGATAATTAGAAGATGGCGTTATTTAGCAAGTTATTTACAAAAATCCGCGGCGGTTCTACTTCGAGTAGTGATTGGGCCGAGCTAGAAGAATCTTTAATTGCATCTGATCTTGGAGCCAAAAACGCAGCCGAAATAATTGAGATTGCGAAGCGAGTTAAAGGCGACGAACTAGATTCTGCAATAACAACCGCTTTGGAATCTTGGTTAAGCCCTAACAATCGTTCCTTGGCAACAAATATTGACCGGCCTACAACAATAATGATTGTTGGTGTTAATGGAACAGGCAAGACAACTTCGACTGCAAAATTAGTTTCATATTTAAAAGAAGGAAGAAAGAGCGTTCTCCTAGCTGCGGCCGATACCTTTCGGGCGGCGGCCGTCGAGCAGTTAGAAACTTGGGGCGACCGATTGGGAGTTGAAGTTGTTACTGGTCCACCAAATGGGGACCCGGCTTCGGTTGCATTTGATGCTGCTACAAAAGCTAAATCCGAGCAGTTAGATTATTTGATAATTGATACTGCAGGAAGGCTGCATACCAAATCTGGATTGATGGATGAACTTGGAAAAGTTCGTAGAGTTGTAGAGAAGACGCTTCCGATAGATGAAGTTCTCTTAGTTGTTGATGCAACAACTGGCCAGAATGGAATAATTCAAGCCAAGACTTTTATGGAGAGCGTTGCTATAACCGGATTGATTTTGACCAAGATGGATGGGTCGGCAAAGGGCGGAATCGCACTGGCAATCGAACGCGAAACGGGGGTTCCCATTAAATTTATCGGGACCGGGGAGAGCGCCGCAGATCTCGAGCCCTTTAGCGCCGAAAATTACTTGAACGGGCTTTTCCGGTAAATCTGCCCCCGTTGTAACCAGTTTGTAACACAAGAACCCAACCTTTCATCATTCTGTAATCTGCCAGCGCATCGCATGTAACTCGAACCCACCAACCTATGCACATCTCAACGACGAGGCCTTTTCTCTGGAAATTCGTGAAATTAGTGAAGGAAGTTGAAAATGGATGTAGTTCTTAACTCCGGTGATACCGCGTGGATGTTAGCAAGTACCGCTCTCGTACTTCTGATGACTCCAGGTCTCGCCTTTTTCTATGGCGGAATGGTTAGAAGCAAAAGTGTTCTAAATATGATGATGATGTCCATGGTGACTATTGGAATCGTCAGCATACTTTGGGTCTTCTACGGCTATGAATTAGCTTTTGGTTACACATCTGACTCACCTTGGTATGGTGGATTTTCACTGTCAGGTTTAGGTTCTCAGGTTAATGATTTCACCAACAATGGTGGCACTTACCCAATTCCACTACTTGTGTTTGCGGCATTCCAATTGATGTTCGCAATAATCACGCCAGCACTTATCTCAGGTGCAATCGCTGATCGTGCAAAATTTTCAGCATGGGCAGTCTTTGTTGCAGTCTGGTCTACCGTCGTTTATTTTCCAGTCGCTCACTGGGTATTCGCCTTCGGTCATAAAGTTGGCGATGATGTAACTGGTGTTGGTTATCTTGCAGGTAAAGGTCTTGAAGACTTTGCTGGTGGAACCGCAGTTCACATCAATGCTGGCGCAGCTGGCTTGGCACTTGCAATAATTCTTGGCAAGCGCGTTGGTTGGCGCAAAGAAGCAATGCGCCCACACTCACTACCACTTGTAATGCTTGGTGCTGGCCTGCTCTGGTTCGGCTGGTTCGGATTTAACGCTGGCTCCGCACTTGCTGCAAATGGAATTGCAGGTCTGGCATTTATTAATACCCAAGTTGCAACTGCAGGTGCACTAATAGGTTGGATCCTTGTAGAAAAAATTCGCAATGGACATCCAACTTCACTTGGTGCGGCATCTGGCGCAGTAGCGGGGCTTGTAGCAATTACACCTGCTTGCGCCTTCGTTGCTCCTTGGGCGGCAGTTGTTATCGGGTTCATAGCCGGCATTCTCTGTTCACTTGCCGTCGGACTTAAGTACAAGTTCGGGTTCGATGATTCACTCGACGTAGTTGGTGTGCACTTAGTTGGCGGAATCTGGGGCTCGCTATCAGTCGGATTCTTTGGCGCTAGTGCTGTGAATAGTGTTGGAGTAAATGGATTGCTTTATGGCGGTGGTGCTGGCCTACTTGGCAAGCAGGCTCTTGGAGTCGGACTCGTCGCGGCATATTCATTTATAGCAACTCTTATCATCGGCTTTGCAATCGAAAAAACAATCGGTTTCCGAGTCAAGAAAGATGCCGAAGTTGAAGGCATCGATCTAAATGAACACGCTGAATCAGCATATGAAATGTATAGCTCATCACGAGGAGGATCTTCAATATGAAACTCATAACTGCAATCATCAAACCATTCAAATTGGAAGATGTAAAAGAAGCGCTGACTGCTTTCGGAATCACCGGCATGACTGTTTCAGAAGCGAGTGGCTTTGGCCGCCAAGGTGGACACACCGAGGTTTATCGAGGCGCTGAGTACACCGTTGATCTAATTCCAAAGATTCGACTAGAAGTTTTAGTCGATGGCAAGGAGGCAGATAAAGTCATCGATGTAATTGTGAAAGCTGCATCGACTGGAGCTATTGGTGATGGAAAGGTTTGGTCTTCACCAGTAGATAACATCGTAAGAGTCCGTACCGGAGAACGCGGAACGGATGCTATTTAGCAATTAGTAAGTAAACTTAACTCCGTGGGAACCCGTGAGCGTCGTGATCGATCAAATAAGTTTGATCACGAGCTCCGGGTTTCTTTTTTGGAATGTGCAGAGGCAAATTTAAAGAAACCCAAAGCCGTATCGCTCACAGCGGTTGGTGGATATGGCCGAGGCGAACTTTCGCCCGGTTCCGATCTTGATCTGTTGATATTGCATGACGGCAGCGAGAAATCTGCAACTCTTGCCGAGTTTGTAAATGCTTTCCTCTACCCACTTTGGAATGCGAAAGTTTCACTCGATCATTCAGTGCGAACTCGGATTGAAACTAGAGATATGGCACAGGAAGATATTCGTGTTGCACTTGGATTACTCGATATCCGATTAATTGCAGGCAATGCAGAACTTGCTGCAGCGGTGGCTGCCGATGCCATTGAAGATTGGCGAAAGAGCCAGGATAAATACCTACCTAAGTTGCGAAAATCAATTCAAGATCGAGAGGTACGTTCAGGCGAATTAGCATTTCTTCTCGAACCTGATTTGAAAGAGGCGAGAGGCGGTCTTCGAGATATAAATGCACTTCGTGCTATTGAGATGTCGGGAGCGGTAGCGGTCTCCTTGGCTCGCGTTGCTGAATCAGAGGCGCTCTTATCAAATGTTAGAGATGTCCTACATGCCGATAGTTCAAAAGCTCGTGATCAACTCTTGTTAACCGAACAAGATCGGGTTTCGGCCGCTATGAAATATCGGGACGCTGATGCATTGA
>WLCY01000103.1 GCA_009705075.1 Actinomycetota bacterium | reverse complement strand
GTTCAACATATCCACTACTTGGCGGACTGCGTTCAAGTGCTCAAGTTATTTCATATGAAGTCGCAATGGGGCTCTCACTTGTTGCAGTCTTTATTTACTCCGGTTCAATGTCCACTGCAGATATTGTCGCCGCCCAAAGTCAATGGTGGTTCTGCGTAACTCTCTTCCCGTCATTTGTAATCTATGCAATCTCAATGGTCGGTGAAACAAACCGAGCACCATTCGACTTAGCGGAAGCCGAAGGCGAACTCGTCGGCGGATTCCACACTGAATATTCATCACTTAAGTTCGCGCTCTTCTTCTTGGCCGAGTATGTAAACATCGTTGCGGTATCTGCGTTGGCAACAACGTTATTTCTCGGTGGCTATCACGCGCTACCAGGTCTCGGTTTTACCGAAAGCTGGCTTGGTGGTTGGTTCACAGTCATCTGGTTCTTAGCAAAAGTTGTCTTCTTCTTCTTTATCTTTGTCTGGCTTCGCGGAACCCTCCCAAGACTTCGCTACGACCAATTCATGAAGTTTGGTTGGAAAGTTTTGATTCCATTCTCATTGGTTTGGATCATGGTTGTATCAACGCTACGAGTTCTATCTCAACAAGGTGCACCAAAATCAGTCGTTATTGGATTTGCTACTGGTGTAGTTCTCTTAGTCCTAGCTGGTTCAAGTTTGATGGAATCGGCAAAGAAACGTCGAATTCGCGAAGATGCACTTGGCGAAGTTTCAGCACCAAGCTTCCCAGTTCCAGCAATACCCGGAAAATTTAATGAAATTAGAGCGGAGCAAATAAATGGATAACTCATTAACTCCGCGTTCAAATGATCTCGGTTTAACAGCGGCATCAAAGGCTAATGCCCCGATAGAAAACCAAGATGCAAAGAGTTTCTTCAAGCAACTTCAGGGTTTCTGGGTAACTTTTATCACGATGTTCAAAAAGGTAAACACAGTTGAATATCCAGAAGTTAAAGAGCCAACTGCAGAACGTTTCCATGGCCGCCACCAACTAAATCGATATGACGATGGCCTGGAAAAATGTATTGGTTGCGAACTATGTGCTTGGGCCTGTCCCGCAGATGCAATCCTCGTTGAGGGCGAATCAAATACCGAAGAGGAGAGATTCTCTCCGGGTGAGCGTTATGGCAAGGTCTATCAAATTAATTACCTGCGCTGTGTTTTCTGTGGCCTATGTATCGAAGCTTGTCCTACTCGTGCATTGACTATGACAAATGAGTATGAACTTGCGGATGAATCACGAAGCAAATTGATTTTTGAGAAGGAAGATCTTTTGGCGCCACTGCGTTCTGGCATGTTGCAGCCACCGCACCCAATGGCAGAAGGAAAAACCCATATTGATTACTACCGTGGAGAGATAACGGGTAATTCAAATGGCTAACTTCGCTTTAGAAATCGGAAGAACTGCTGCACCCGAAGCAGTTATGTTCTGGATACTTGCACCGCTTGCAGTTGCCGCAGCGCTTGGAATGCTATTTACAAAGAAGGCAGTGCACTCGGCTCTTCTTCTAGCTTGGGTAATGATTACTCTTGCAATTTTCTATATTGCGCAAGACGCGCTTTTTCTTGGAATCGTTCAGATTGTTGTCTACACCGGGGCAGTGATGATGCTCTTCCTCTTTATCCTCATGCTTGTAGGCGTCGACAGTTCAGATTCACTAGTTGAAAATATTCGTGGCCAACGCCCAACAGCAATTACCGTAGCGATCGGACTTGGTGGTTTGATAATTTCACTAATCGGGCGAGCAACTATCGGTACCGAAGCAATCGGGCTTGATCAAGCAAATATCAATGGCAATGTCCAAGGTATCGCCGAAGAGTTATTTACAAAGTATGTCTGGGCTTTTGAAGTTGTATCTGCGCTCTTGATTACCGCCGCACTTGGTGCGATGGTTTTGGCACACAGTACTTCAACTAAATCCCGCACCGCACAGCGAGATCTTTCAATCGCACGATTCCGTGGCGCTTCTCTGGCTACCGCAGCCGGACTTCCAGGATCAGGTGTTTACGCTCGACACAACGCAGTAGATGTTCCTGCACTCTTGCCTGACGGAACTCCTGCACCATCTTCAGTATCGGCAACTCTCGATGCGCGTGGTGACATGTTGTCTTCAAAGCCATTTGAACTTGAGGTTAAAGAAGTGGAGGAAGACTAAATGGATATCGCAAATTATATTTATCTATCAGCGCTTCTTTTCACGATTGGTGCTATCGGTGTCGTAGTTCGCCGAAATGCAATCGTTGTATTCATGTGTGTCGAATTAATGCTTAACGCAGCAAATTTAGCTTTCGTAACTTTCTCGAGAGTTCACGGAAATCTTGATGGTCAAGTTGCATCCTTCTTTACGATGGTTGTTGCTGCTTGTGAAGTTGTAGTTGGTCTAGCGATTATTGTCACGATATATCGCTCCCGTCGATCAGCATCTGTTGATGATGCTAGTTTGTTGAAGCGCTAATGCATACAAGCACTAATTTGGTCTACTTAATAGCACTCCCATTATTCAGCGCTGGGTTACTTCTACTTCTTGGCCGCATTGCAGATAAGTGGGGACATATTTTTGCGACCCTTGTTTCAGCTTCTGTTTTCTTAATTGGTGCGATTGAATTCTTCGCAATGCAATCCCGTTCTGGTGAAGAGCGAGCCGCAACACAGAAGGTTTTTGAATGGATTTCTGTCGGAAGCTTCCAAGTTGATGCCTCCCTACTTCTTGACCAACTTTCAATCTGTTTTGTTCTCTTAATCTCTGGCGTTGGAACACTTATACATATCTATTCCATCGCATATATGTCTCATGATCACGATCGCAGACGTTTCTTCGCTTATTTAAACCTCTTTATTGCCGCGATGTTGCTACTAGTTCTCGGTGATTCATACTTAAATCTTTATGTTGGATGGGAAGGCGTAGGACTCGCCTCATACCTATTAATTGGTTTCTGGAATCAGAAGCCGGCATATGCCACCGCGGCAAAGAAAGCCTTTGTTGCCAACCGCGTTGGTGACGTTGGCTTATCACTTGCAATCATGATCGCATTTACCCAATTCGGAACCGTAACTTTTGCTGGCGTAAAAGAAGGTGCAAGCGGTGCATCAACTGGTGCGCTCACAGCAATCGGTGCGATGTTATTACTTGCTGCGGCTGGAAAGTCTGCGCAATTTCCATTGCAATCTTGGCTTGGCGATGCGATGGCTGGCCCTACTCCAGTATCTGCACTAATTCACGCAGCGACCATGGTTACCGCTGGCGTCTATTTAATAACTCGCTCTAACTTTATTTTTGATGCTTCACCTACGGCTCAACTTATGGTTGTAATAGTTGGCGCAATCACGCTCTTGTTTGGTGCGCTAATTGGTACTGCGAAAGATGACATTAAGAAAGCTCTCGCAGCATCAACCATGTCACAAATTGGTTACATGATTCTTGCAACTGGACTCGGACCTGTTGGTTATGCCTTTGCGATCATGCATCTCTTAACTCACGGCTTCTTTAAAGCCGGAATGTTCCTAGGTGCTGGATCAGTAATGCATGGCATGAACGATGAAGTAAATATGCGTCGCTATGGCGGAATCGGAAAATTGATGCCAATAACAGCCGCAACATTTGGTCTTGGTTATTTGGCTATTCTTGGTGTCCCACCATTCGCTGGTTTTTACTCAAAAGATAAGATTATTGAAACTGCATTTAACGCTGGCGGAATCGAAGGTATTTTGCTTGGCGGTGTGACACTTCTTGGCGCTGCGATCACCGCTTTCTATATGACTCGCGTAATTGTTCTAACTTTTACCGGAACAAAACGTTGGGATGAGAGCGCTCATCCACACGAATCCCCAATCCTCATGTGGGCGCCAATGGCTGTATTAGCAGTCGGTTCTGTTACTTCAGGCTTCTTGTTAAGTTCAGGTAGTGCACTAGTTAATTGGCTGCAACCAGTTGTGAATGAGAACCACGAACACCATGCCGAAGAGTTTTTGCCACCACTAGTTGTTTCAACTATGGCGCTAGTTGTTGTCGCCAT
>WLCY01000102.1 GCA_009705075.1 Actinomycetota bacterium | reverse complement strand
CCTTTGATTCAATTCCTGCCATCTTTGGGCTAACACAAGATCCTTACATAATCGTCACCGCAAATATCTTTGCCCTCATGGGGCTGCGCCAGCTTTATTTCTTAATCGGCGGGTTAATGACGAAGCTGGTTTATCTGACTGAAGGGTTATCGGCGATATTAGGTTTCATCGGAATTAAGTTGATTATTGAGGCTCTTCACTCTCAACATTGGGATCACATCGGAAGTTTTGAAATCCCGCATATATCGTTGCAAGTTAGTCTTGGATTTATCATCGTCACACTAGCTTTAACCGCTATTATCAGTTTGGTTAAAACTCGGAGGAGTTAATAAATGTCCAAGCTGGTTGCACTTCCACTTTCGCAGTTAAATTTGCGCAAGAGCGAGAAGTGGCGAGAGTTTCCGGCTGATGTCCTACCTCTGCCAGTCGCTGAGATGGATTTTGAAATTGCAAAACCAATACGAGATGCCCTTCAAGAGATGATTAGCGGTTCTGACACTGGTTACCTTGGGCCCATTCCAGAACTTGGAATCAACCTAGCGAAATTTGCAAAGGCTAGATGGGGTTGGGAGGTTGATCCAGAACAAGTATTCACTGCGACCGATGTCGGTGTTGGCATGGTTGAGATGGCGAGAACTATTGTAAATCCAGGCGATTCAATAATGATTAATTCCCCGGTTTACCACAACATGAATAATTGGATCTCTGAATTGAAATGTATTTCGCACGATGTGCCACTTACTAAATCTGGGCTGGAATACACCTTAAATCTTCCTGAAATAGAAGTTGGATACAAGAGTGGTGTGAAAATTCATTTTCTGTGTAGCCCACACAATCCGGTCGGAACGGTATTCACTAAGAATGAATTAGCCGAACTCGCTGAACTTGCGAAGAAGCATGGTGTGACGATTTTCAGTGATGAAATACATGCCCCACTTACCTATAGCGCATCTGACTTCACACCGTTCTTAGCGGTCAGCGAAGCCGCTCGCGAAGTTGGTATTTGTGTAACAGCAGCAAGTAAGAGCTGGAACCTGGCCGGTCTTAAATGCGCAACCATTATTACTGCCCATCCAAAGCAATACGATCGTGCTAAATCAATGCCTGCTGCTGTTCATTTTCGTGCTTCTCTCTTTGGCGCTATTGCAGCGGCCACCGCATATGAATGCGTTGAGTGGCTGGATGATGTGATTGAGACGTTAGATAGCAATAGAAAGTTTATTTCTAAGTTGTTAACCGAAAAGTTGCCTACTGTTGGTTATCGAACCCCAGATTTTTCCTATCTAGCTTGGCTTGATCTCACTCGATTAGATCTTGGAGCTAATCCAAGAGATGTTCTTTTAAAAGATGCAAAGCTAGCCTTAAGTTCGGGAATTCACTTTGGCCCGACTTCTGGGCAATTCGTTCGGCTAAATTTCGCGACAAGTGAGGAAATACTTAGCGAGGCAATCTCTCGGATTGTGTCGCTGGCCTAGAAGAGGGCAGCAAGTTAAATGGTGGGGTAGATTTATCCCATGATTAAAGCCATTCGTCGCCTCCTGGCAACCTTGACCTTCCTTGCAGTTATTGCTGCAGGAATTAAGGCAGCTTTTGAATGGGTCGCACAGAGCGGCGATGACGATCATGAAGTCTTTGCTGATGAAGACCGCGAAACTGTTTAATTAAATATTTATGGATTACATCGCAGGCTCTTGCAACATTGGTAAAGGTGAAATTAGGC
Source organism: Actinomycetota bacterium (assembly GCA_009705075.1). Lineage (GTDB taxonomy): Bacteria > Actinomycetota > Actinomycetes > Nanopelagicales > Nanopelagicaceae > AAA044-D11. Next base: position 2,309 of record WLCY01000102.1, on the reverse strand, counting down.
GTCGCCAATTAGTTGCCTTGATTGGCCTAGTTCTTACGATTATCACAACTTTTGGACTTATAACTTCAGATTCAGCAAAGAGCGCACGTTTTGGTGTATTTATGCCGGCTTTAATTTTTTCTATCGGCTTTATTCAATCAAGACGTAAATTCTGTCTCGCATATGGCTTAATGGGAACTTTCAATTTTGGTTCACTCGGAAAATTATCAAGAGTTGCTTCTGCTGAAGATCGAAAAAGAGACCGTCGTACTGCAATCTCAATTTTGCTTCAGGCGCTCTCATTAGCTTTAACCATTACCTTGATCATTTACTTACTTCCGCTTTAAAAGACTCCGCACAAAACTTCTGCTAAATAAGAAATAAAGTGCTGTTCCAATTGCGATTCCCCAAATCAAATCAATAAAAATAACAATTAAAGCTGTAATTATAAGAATAGAAGAGTCTAATCGGGTTGTTCTCAATATTTCTCTAAGATTTGCCGGACTGGCCATTCGATAAGAAGTCCCGAGCAATACACCGGCTAGCGTAGAAGTTGGGATATTAGAAATAATGGGAGAGAGAACAAGTACAACAGCAAGAAGGAAGGCGGCATGGAAGATTGCCGAAAGTCTAGAAGTTGAACCTGCTCGAATATTCACACTAGTTCTTGCGATAGCCCCAGTAGCGGGCATTCCACCGATTAGCGAAGTAAACATTGAAGCCAAACCTTGTCCGAAGAGCTCACGATTCGGTTGGTATTTATGGGCGTCATCGTGGATATGTGCGAGTTGATCTGCGACTCTGGCAGAGAGAAGTGATTCGATTGATGCAAGCATTGCAATAGCAATCACAGCCATAATTAATTCATAAACCCCAAGACCAAATAATTCAAATTTTTGAATATGAAAAATTGCTTTTGGTAGATCGCCTACTTTTGGGATATCTATTCCAAATATTGTTACAACTAGCGAACTGATAACGATTGCTAAGAAGCTAGCAGGAATATGCGCCTTTATATGAAATTTATGGGCAATCTTTGGGTAGGTGAACTTTATAAGTAGAGTAAGAAAAACTATTGCAATCGCAGAAAAATTCAGTCCAACATCAAGAGCTCCCTGAATTGTTCGCCAAGCAGTAATTACAGTTCTTCCGCCATCAATTGAAGGAGTAGCAAGAGCAGTAGGAATCTGTTGGAGCGCAATGACAATTGCAATTCCAAGGGTGAATCCCTCCATGACCGGCCATGGAACCCGATTTATAATTGAACCAGCGCGTAGTAAGCCAAGAACAAGTGTTAAGAGTCCAGCAAAAAAACCGAGTGGGATAAGTGACTCCACGCCATATTTAGTGACAAGTGGAACAAGAACGACTGTCATTGCTCCCGTTGGACCGCTAACTTGAAAATTTGAGCCGCCGAATATTGCGGCTAGCAATCCGGCAAATATTGCAGTGATTAATCCAGCAGAAGCACCTGCACCAGTAGTTATTCCAAAGGCCAGGGCTAAAGGGAGGGCGACAATTCCTACAGTGATACCGGCGACCAAATCCTTGCGCCAAGTAGTGCGGGCACTTTTATAGTCAGCGCGATTTGGGAGAAACTCTCGTAAGCGATTCATTTCACTTGAATCCTACTGCGAGATCTTGGATATTGGTGTAACTTGAAGTTAACTATTGTGAAGGAGTTTTCATGGAAATAGTAATTCATGCCAGGAATGCAAATTTGGCGGAAGACTTCAAAGGGATAGCAACCGAGAAATTAAAATCTCTAGATCGATTCAGTGTAAAAATTGAGAGTATAAAAGTAGAAATTAAGCATGAACAAAACCCTCGATTTGGAAAGTCCTCTCATGAAGTCGTTTTAACTACTACCGGAGCCGGGCCATTCATGCGAGCTGAAGGCAGTGGCTTTAATGATCTCGCTGCTTTTGATAAGGCAGTAACAGCTCTTGAATTCCAGATGCGAAAGATTCATGAAAAATCAAAAGATATTGGACATGAAAGTTTGAGGAAGCCAAAATAGAAATTATTAACTCAATTTGGTCGGGGCTCACCGAAGCTTGGTGGATGTTCTTTCATACCTTCTGGGCGCTGGTAATTGGATTCACCTTATCTGGCGCGGTTCAGGCCTTTGTTTCCCGCAAAACTATGAAGGAACAACTTGGCGATGACAGTCTAAAAAGCATTTCGAAGGCCTCTTTCTTTGGCGTAGTTAGCTCCTCATGTTCCTATTCGGCTAGCGCACTAGCGAAAAGCCTCTTCTCGAAAGGTGCAAATTTCACAGCTTCAATGGTCTTTATGTTCGCCAGCACAAATTTAGTAATTGAATTAGG
>WLCY01000101.1 GCA_009705075.1 Actinomycetota bacterium | reverse complement strand
GAATCTTGATATAGCTCCACCTACGTTCTCAATTTCAATCACGCTGGACCAATCGCAATCTCTATTGCAGAGCAGTGGTCTTGATTGGACCCGGGTAGTTCATGGTGAACAACGCTTCGAAGTTAAGCGCCCGATAATCGCCGGAGATGTTCTTACCTGTTCCTCGACAATTGAGAGCGCTCGCAATGTTGCTGGAAATGAAATCGTCACAGTTCGTTCTGACTTACATGCTGATTCAAATTTAGTTGTCTCAACTTGGTCAACTCTGGTGGTGCGAGCATGAGCCAACTCGTTACCGGACAAGAATTGCCAGCGCAGACTTTTATTATTAATCGCGCACTTTTACTTAAATATGCCGATGCCAGTGGCGATCAAAATCCCATTCATCAGGATGAGGCCTTTGCAAAGTCTGTGGGACTTCCAGATGTAATTGCACATGGCATGTTGACCATGGGTCTTGCCGGCAAGTACCTCTCAGATATTTCTGGGGCCGAAAACGTTCTTGAATTCTCCGCCAAATTTATTAAGCCTGTTGTAGTACCAGCAAATACTGATGTTTCATTAATTGTTTCGGGGAAAGTTGGCGAAATTACCGACGGCATGGCGAAGATAGAACTACTTGCGATGTGCAACGAAGTAAAGGTTTTAGGAGTCGCAAAGGGCGCGATCAAAGTAAAATGAGTGCACCCTTTAAGATTTATAAGCGAATCGGGGATCTCCGCAAGTTAAGTACTAAAGAATTTGGCTCAACTGTTCTTATCTATGCTGATAGTTTTATAGAAGACGCAGCAACTTGTATAGATGCGGTAAAGGCTAATTCCGCGGAAGATGTTGCAATTTATTTGTTGATTTCAGGTACGCCAGATCTTGGTGATATCGCATCAATCATTGACGAACGGACCTACGTAGTTCAAATCACTGACGGAGTTGGTTGGGGCGAAGGCATAAATGCCCTAATAAAATTGGCCAATTCACCATATGTTTTTGTCATGGATCCTTCAACGATTTTTACTGGTGATGCAATCACGCCAACAATTGCGAAACTTTCCGAGAAGGAATTTAGCGCAGTCGGCTGGCGAGGTGGCTTAGTAAATATTGAAGATGAATGGCGAAGCGTTGATGACAAAGGAGTTGGCGAAGTTGATGTGCTCTTTAGCTATTTCTTAGGGCTAAACAAAGATCACGCTCTTGAAGCTGGCGCTTTTAATATTCGCGCAATCTATTACCGAAATGCTGATATCGAATTTGGCTTGAAGCTTCGACAAGCACAGGGTCGGCTCTGGCAATTAGATCTGCCACTTAAGCAAGAGCGCCATCACGGCTATTACGACTCGGATCCGACCTATCGCGAAGAGCAATCAAAGAAGAACTATGACCGAATCCTCCAGCGCTTTAGAGGCAAGAACGAAATATTGTCACCTCGAAGGTAGCCTTCTCTTATGACCGCTAATGATTTATCAACTTTCACCACACTTGGTGTTGGCGGACCTGCGGCAAAAATTATTCATGTCACCACTGAAGCGCAGTTAATTGAAGCGGTAAAAGCTGCGGACGACGCGAAAACTCCAATGTTGATTTTAGGTGGGGGTTCAAACGTTCTAATTAGCGATACAGGATTTGCTGGAACAGTTATCCGCGTTGAAACAACGGGTAATACCTATGAAATCGATGCCTGCAGTGGAGGAACGTTAGCTGTCAGTGCTGGATCCGATTGGGATGAATTTGTAGCTTTTACAATTGAAAAAGGCTTAGCAAATCTGGAATCTTTAAGTGGTATTCCAGGAACTGTTGGCGGCGCACCGATTCAAAATATTGGCGCCTATGGTCATGAAGTTTCTGAAGTAATTGCCAGAGTACGAACTTTCGATCGCGAGAAGCAAGAGATAAAAACCTTTACGGCTAGTGAGTGCGGGTTTAGTTATCGAAACTCAATCTTTAAAGAGGCAGCCGGTCGATATGTAATCTTGGATGTAACTTTTCAACTTCGTCGTGGCGAGGAATCACTCCCGATTGGTTACGCCGAACTTGCTAAGGAACTCGGCGTGGAAATTGGTGCTCGAGTATCAATCTCAAAAGTGAGAGAAGCAGTTTTAAAGTTACGTGGCGCAAAGGGAATGTTGGTGGGTCAAGGAATTAATTCAGCCGGTTCTTTCTTCATGAATCCAATTTTAGAGAAATCAGTTGCAGATAAGTTGCCAGAAGATGCACCACGTTGGCCGCTACCAGATGGCCGAGTTAAAACTTCCGCTGCTTGGCTGATGGAGCATGCAGGAGTGAGTAAAGGAGATCGCTTAGCTGGAGCCCAGATTTCTCCTAAGCATGTTCTTGCACTTTCAAATTCGGGCGATGCAACAGCAAAAGATTTAGTTGAACTCGCTAGAAGCGCCCAAGAAAAAGTAAGGGCTAAGTTCGGAATTACGCTGCAATCTGAAGTCCAACTAGTTGGCCTAACGCTTTAAATTTACTTAAAAACTATTTAGCCTCGCCAAGCAACTTTGCCACACGACCGATACCTTCGACGATGTCGTCATCGCCTAACGCATATGAGAATCGTAAGTATCCAGATGGGCCAAATGCTTCACCAGGAACTGCAGCAACTTCTACTTCTTCCAAAATCAAAGTTGCAAGTTCAGCCGATGTTTGAGGGCGCTTGCCGCGAATTTCTTTACCTAGTACGCCTTTTACTGATGGATAAACATAGAAAGCGCCAGTAGGCGTTGGACAAACTACGCCAGGAATTTTATTTAAGAGATCAACAATAAGTTTGCGCCTTCTATCAAATGCAACACCCATCTCACGAACTGCAGTTAAGTCACCGGTTAGGGCGGCGATTGCAACGCGTTGTGAAACGTTTGAAACATTCGATGAAAGATGTGATTGCAGATTTGTCGCAGCCTTAATTACATCCTTTGGCCCAATCATCCAACCCACGCGCCAGCCAGTCATTGCATAAGTCTTTGCAACGCCGTTAATAATAATTGTTTGATCTGCCATCTCAGGAACGAGAACTGGAAGACTTGGGGCAGTAGCGCCGTCGTAAACCAAGTGTTCATAAATTTCATCTGAGATTACCCAGATGCCATGTGCCAGCGCCCATTGCCCAATAGCTTTGACTTGTTCCGCAGAATAAACCGAACCGGTTGGGTTGGATGGCGAACAGAAGAGAATTGCTTTTGTTTTTGGTGTACGAGCCGCTTCAAGTTGCTCGACAGTTACTAAATAATTCTGTGACTCATCTGCAAATACTTCTACTGCAATTCCACCAGCTAGCTTGATGCACTCTGGATAGGTGGTCCAATATGGCGAAGGCAAGATAACTTCATCGCCCGGATCAATGATTGATGCGAAAGATTGATAGACGGCCTGCTTGCCACCATTTGTAACAAGTACTTGATCTGCCGTGATTACATAATTTGAATCACGAAGGGTTTTTGCAACGATCGCATCACGTAGTTCTGGAAGTCCAGGAGTTGGTGTGTAACGATGGTTTGCAGGTTTTGTTGCCGCATCTGCAGCAGCCTTAACAATGTAGTCAGGTGTTGGAAAATCTGGCTCACCGGCGCCGAAGCCAATAACTGGTCGACCAGCAGCTTTTAGGGCTTTAGCCTTTCCATCAACCGCCAATGTGGCTGATTCTGCGATTGCTGCGATTCTGCGAGAAATTCTTGGTTTTGCGCTCATAGTGCGGAGTATGCCATTCCTCAGTTTTACTAAGCACCCCTTCACGCTCTACACTCCCCGTTCTGGCGCTTGCATTAGGTCATGCTGACGCATGTCTTCTTGACTTAAGTAACGCTCGAAGGGCAGTAGCTCAACTGGCCAGAGTTCCGGTCTCCAAAACCGGCGGTTGGGGGTTCAAGTCCCTCCTGCCCTGCAAGTAGTTGAAGTGGTTGAAGAAGTTTTATTTAGAACTAGTAATAAATAGGAAAGAGGTAGTGAACGTGGTTGATGAGAAAGATCCATCACACAACACAGACCAGGAATCCCTTGGGTTCTTCGGTCGCATTGGCCTTTTCTATCGCCAAATAGTTTC
>WLCY01000100.1 GCA_009705075.1 Actinomycetota bacterium | reverse complement strand
TGGTCGCGCAGAGATGCTTGATTCCGTTCATGCCAGCGGACTTGGTGGAACATTTGGTGGCAACCCGGTTGCTTGCGCCGCAGCACTTGGTGCCCTTGCAACAATTGAAGAAGAAAAGTTAGTAGATCGCGCAAATGTAATTGGCAAGGTTATGGTTGATGCTTTGAATGCGATGGCTAAGAAATATCCAGTAATTGGAGAAGTTCGAGGCGCTGGTGCTATGCAGGCAATCGAATTAGTAAAGCCTGGAACAATTGAGCCAAATAACGAAGCAATGAGTGCGGTAATAAAATATTGCCAACAGAAAGGCGTTCTAATACTTAGCGCCGGTACTTATTCCAACGTGATTCGCTTGTTACCACCACTCGTTATGCCAGAGCACTTATTGAAGCAAGCTCTTGGAATAATCGATGAGGCCTTCGCCAGCCTGTAATTTAAGAGTCGAAGCCAAGACCAAGTGAATCTAGAAGCTTTAGCCACAGATTTCGCTTACCTTGATTTTGATCTGACTTGTTAATCGACCATTGGGTTAAACGAATAAAAATAAACTTAAATGGTTCTGGTGGAAAAGGCAACGGCTTCTTTCGAACCATACTTAATCTGGTCCGCTCATTATCTTCACCATCAAGGAGATCCAACATAACTTGGGCACCAAAGCGCGAAGCCCCAACGCCGAGTCCGGTGTATCCCATTACATATGCAACTCTTCCGCGATGGGCCTTACCCCAGAACTGAGTGAAGCGAGAGCAGGTATCGATCGCACCGCCCCAACCATGAGTGAATTTAATTCCCTCTAGTTGTGGAAAGGTTTCATGAAAAGCCTCGGCCAGATGGGCATAAGTTTCTGCGCTACTTTCATATTCGTGGCGTACCTTGCCGCGAAAATTGTAGATTGCATCGTATCCGCCCCATAAAATTTCATTATCTTTAGTCAGGCGGTAATAGTGGAATTGATTACCAGCCTCAGAAAGTCCTTCGCGATTCTTCCAGCCGATAGATTTCATCTGAGCCGGAGTAAGTGGTTCTGTTACTAATTGAAAGTCGTAAACAGGGACTACATATTTCTTTGCTCTTCTGACAAGTGAGCGATAAACATTTGTTGCCAGAGCAACTTTCTGGGCATAGACCGTGCCGTAAGGAGTATGAACAATAATTCCTTTGCTCGTGCGCTCTAACCGAAGTGCACTTGTGTTCTCATAAATTTTAACGCCGCTTTTAATGCAGGCTTTCTCTAAGCCCCAAACAAGTCGCGCCGGATCGACTAAAGCGGTTCCATCTGGATCCCAAAGTCCACCAACAGAGAGCGGTGAATTCACTCGAGCCTGCATCTCTTCTTTACTCAGTACTTGCACGCTATCGCCAAATGAATTTCGTAAGTTAGCTTCTTCTATTAAACCTTCTAGTTGCCACTCTTCATTTGCAACGCTAATCTCGCCAGTTAATTCAAACCCACAGTCAATCTTGTACTTCTTAATTGTTGCTTCGATGCCCTCAAGATTTTCGCGGCCCAGACGTTCAATAATTGCCATCTCATCTTTAAAGCGACTGTAACCATTCATAAATCCGTGAGTTAAGGAGTAACTACAGAACCCACCATTACGCCCTGATGCACCAGCGCCAGTTTCTAGTTGCTCAATAACAATTACATCGCGTTCTGGATTAGCTTCTTTCGCAAGTAGCGCAGTCCAAAGTCCGGTATAGCCGGCACCGACGATGCATAAGTCAGTCGTCGTTTCACCAATAAGCGTTGGGTGTGGTTGAGGTTCTAAGGGGTCAGCATCAAGCCAATACAACTGAGGTTGCATGTGTGAGAGATGTTGTAAATAGGAAGAGTCGATGTTTGCCATCGCGTAATCCGGCCGAAACCGGGATCACCCCTTCAATCACTACTTAAAGTTGGCCCGGGTCCTCCGGAGTCCTACCCCATGACGCAGAACTACTAGCAGTTCTGTTGTTCACCATGGAAACGTTAAAAGTTTAGCGCACCTTCCGGCGGTTTACTAGTTGCCCCACGATAACAATTGTTAAAGCGAGGAAGAACATCGCTGATCCAATTACATTCGCTTGTGCTGGAATTCCTCGTGCAGCTGATACATAGATAAATTTCGGAAATGTTGTCAGCGTTCCGGAGTTGAAGTTTGTGATGATGAAATCATCAAAAGAGAGGCTAAATGCAAGAAGTGCAGCGCCAGCGATTCCTGGTGCTACTAGTGGCAAAGTCACTCTTCTAAAGGTCTCGAATTCATTTGCATATAAATCCATAGCTGCCTGTTCAAGGCGTGGATCAAGGCTAGCAATGCGGGCTTTGACAGTGACCACGACAAAGGAGATGCAGAAAACAATATGAGCTATAACTGTTGGCCAAAATCCAGGATTGATTTTAAATACTAAAAATAATGAGAGCAATGAAGCACCCATAACGATTTCAGGTGTTGCCATAGGCAAGAAAATCAGGAGGTTCGATGTGGAGCGACCCCTAAATTTATGGCGGCCAATTGCAAAAGCAATCATCGTTCCAAGAATTGTTGAGAAGAAAGTTGCTAGAAATCCGATTTTAATTGAGTTACCAAGTGCGCTACAAACCTCTGGAGCACCACAAGGATTCTGCCAATTTCCAAGAGTAAAGCCTTTCCAAATCAGATTGCTCTTTCCGGAATCATTAAATGAGAATGCAAAGGTGTATGCAACTGGGATGAAGAGATAGGTGAAAGCAAAGATTGCATAGATGCGGATTAAATTGCGACCTATCCAACGCTGAATCCGGGCGCCAAGTGGAATTGTCGGGATTGATGCATCTTTAACTTTTTGACTCATACCAACTCCTCTGTTCCTGCTTTGCGAATATAGAGGGTTACTAAAATCAAGATAGCCGCCATTAAAGTAAATGAGAGCGCGGCTGCAGTTGGATAATCAACAATTTTGAAATAGCGAGATTCAATTACATTTCCTAGCATCTTGGTATTTGGATTTCCAAGGATTGCGGCATTCACGTAATCACCGGCGGCTGGAATAAATGTAAGCAACGTTCCTGCAACCACTCCTGGCATTGAAAGCGGGAGGGTAACTCTGCGAAATGTGGTCAAGCCATTTGCATAAAGATCACCAGATGCTTCAAGGGTTCGTGGGTCAATACGATCAATTGAGGCATAGAGCGGAAGGGTCATAAATGGAAGAAAGTTATAAGTCATACCCATTACAACTGCAAATGATGTAGAAGTAAGCGTTGTGCTCTGGCTGATAATTCCGAGCGAACGGAGCGTTGGAACTACGAAACCCTCCTCGCCGAGAATCTGCTTCCAAGCAATTGTTCTAAGTAAGAAAGAGGTAAAAAAGGGTGCGACAACAAGTACCAATAGTAAATTCTTATATTTTCCTGCTTTAAATGCGATTGCATATGCCAGCGGATAGGCAATTGCGAGTGCTAAAACTGTCGCGATGGTTGCATATAGAAATGAACGGCCAAATTGCTCTTTATTCTCGACAAAGGCATCAACGTAATTTGCAAACCTAAAAGTCTGTTCGTATTGCCCGGTGTCTCCCCCGGCAACGTTTGTTTGAGTCGATGTTTGAGCCAGATTGATAATCGGCAAAATGAAGAATGTGAATAGAAAACCAAAACCTGGGAGCAAGAGGAGATAAGGAGTGCGAATCTTTCCCATTATTTTATTCTTCGTCTAGCGCTTCAGGTTCGATCTGTGAACCTGCCGTTACATCTTCATCTCCGCGAAGCGCAAAGGTAAATGTAGGTTCCCATGAAATGTTTACAGCATCGCCCTTTTTGAATGGTGCTACTCCATCATCATTCTGTTCGAAGACCATAAGTTCCTGGCCCCATGGCATTTCAACCTGATATTGGGTAGATACTCCGATGTAAGAAACATCTTCAATGTGACCGCCTGTTAAAAGATTTCCACGGGTCGGGGTATTCAATAGTGAGATACGAAACTTCTCAGGCCTGATACCAGCATAAGTTGAGTTATCGATTGCATGTGAACGATTCTTTGGCAGTGAAATCTTCTGCCCGTAAACATCGACAACTAGGGA
>WLCY01000010.1 GCA_009705075.1 Actinomycetota bacterium | reverse complement strand
TTAGCTGTTGCTGCTGCACATGTTTTAGCTGAAGTCGGCGCAATTTCAAAGAATCGTCCCAAAGCAATTGTTGGGCAAGACTCTCGAGCATCTGGTGAATTTCTGGAAGCTGCAATTGTTGCTGGCCTTGCAAGTGCGGGCGTAGATGTTTACAAAGTAGGAGTACTTCCAACTCCGGCAATCGCACATTTAGTCGCATCAACCGGCGCGGATCTTGGTGTAATGATTAGCGCTTCGCACAATCCAATGCCAGATAACGGAATTAAGTTCTTTGCAAAAGGTGGCGGCAAGTTAGACGATGCCTTAGAAGCTGCTATCGAAGCTCGCTTAAATGAACCTTGGGATCGTCCGATAGGCCGTGAGGTTGGACGCGTAATCTTTGATGAGTCTGCGAGCGAACGATATATCTACCACTTGCTATCGACCTTAAAAGTTAACCTTTCAGGGATAAAGGTTGTAGTTGATTGCGCAAACGGCGCAGCATCTGAAGTTGCTCCAGAAGTTTATGCGCGAGCTGGTGCAGAAGTGATTGCGATTTCCAATCAGCCAAATGGCCTAAACATTAATGAAAATTGTGGCTCGACACATCTAGCGAATTTAATCTCAGAAGTGAAGAAGAACGGGGCGGATTTAGGTATTGCTCATGATGGGGATGCCGATCGTGCATTAGCTATCGACGCATCAGGGAAGGTGATTGATGGCGACTTTATTCTCGCAATTTTGGCTAAGGAGTGGAGAGTTCCAACAGTTGTTGGAACGGTGATGACAAATCTTGGGTTCATTAAAGCGATGAGTGAGGCAGGAATCTCCTTTGAGAAAACTCCAGTAGGCGATCGCTATGTCTTAGAAAATATGTTGGCTAATGGTCACAAACTTGGTGGTGAACAATCCGGCCACATAATTATGCGAGATCTGGCAAATACTGGAGATGGTTTATTAACTGCGCTGCAACTGATGTCAGTCATGGCGAGCAGTAAGAAATCTCTGGCTAATCTGGCAGAAGTTATGGAACGCTTTCCACAAACTTTAATTAATATTGAGGACGTCGATAAATCTAAACTGGCGACTTCTAAAGCACTTGCAATTGCAATTAGTGAATATGAATCAAAACTTGGAACATCAGGTCGAATCTTGGTGCGTGCATCTGGTACAGAACCGCTTGTTCGTGTGATGGTTGAGGCCGAGAGTCAGATCCTCGCCGAGGAAATCGCACAGAAACTTGCAGCGCTAGTAAGATTAGAACTCGCGTAATATTTTTTAAGGAGCCTTTCCTATGTGTGGCATTGTTGGTTACACCGGAAAAGCACTTGCCCTAAGCCCATTACTCGAAGGTTTACGGAAACTTGAATATCGAGGATATGACTCTGCAGGTATAGCTCTAGTAACGGCCGCAGGTGAGAAGCTGTGGATTGAAAAACGTGCCGGCAAGCTAGGAAATCTTGAAGAGATATTGGGAGATAAAGTTCCAAATTCTCATTGCGGAATTGGCCATACCAGATGGGCTACACATGGTGGCCCAACTGATGAAAATGCGCACCCACATCTAGATAACGAGGGAAAGCTAGCGGTAATTCATAATGGAATTATTGAAAACTATTTAGAACTGCGAAAATCTCTCGAAGAAGCAGGACATATCTTTAATTCGGAAACAGATTCAGAATCTGTTGCTCACTTGCTAAGTGACGCCCGCAAGGAGCACAAGGGTGATCTTGCTGCGGCTATGCGCCAGGTTTGTAAAGAGCTACGCGGCTCCTTCACCATACTTGCAATACATAGCGACGAACCTGGGCGCATAGTTGGGGCCCGTAGAAATTCACCACTCGTTGTTGGCATTGGCAATGGTGAGAATTTTCTTGCCTCCGATGTTTCAGCCTTTATTTCATATACCAAGCGGGCGTTGGAGCTAGGCCAGGATGAAGTTGCAGATATCACTGCTGAAACTATTGTGATTACCGATCTTGCTGGAAATGTAATGAACCAAAATGAGTATGAGATTTCTTGGGATGCCAGTGCCGCCGAAAGAGGCGGATTTGAACATTTCATGCTGAAAGAAATATTCGAACAACCTAAAGCAATCGCAGATACCCTGCTAGGCCGGATAAAAGGATTTAACAGCGAAATACTTAAAGGAATAGATCTAGATGGCATTGAGAAAGTTGTAATTGTCGCCTGTGGAACTGCGTTTAATGCTGGCCTTGTTGGCAAATATGCAATTGAGAAATGGGCAAATATTGCAGTTGATGTCGAGCTCGCATCAGAATATAGGTATCGAGATCCAAGCGTCGACAAAAATACTTTGGTAATTCCAATCTCCCAATCGGGTGAAACTATGGATACTTTGATGGCCTTGCGTTTTGCAAAGAATAAGGGTGCAAGAATTTTTGCTGTTTGCAATACAAGTGGCTCAACAATCCCACGCGAATCGGATGCTGTTCTTTACACCCACGCTGGACCTGAGATTGCGGTTGCTTCAACAAAAGCCTTCGAAACCCAGTTGGTCGCGATGTATTTGATTGGGCTTCATCTGGGCCGTATTAGAGGAACGATTTCGGCAGAATTAATCGCAGAGATTGAGTCAGAATTAGCAGAGCTACCTGGGAAAGTTGAGCAAGTTTTGGAAACAGTAGAGCCGCTTCGCGAACTGACCAGGAAATTTACTTCTGCCGCATCAATGTTATTTTTAGGCCGCCATGTTGGATTTCCAACTGCCCTAGAGGGCGCTTTGAAATTGAAGGAGTTGGCATATATGCATGCTGAAGGATTTGCTGGTGGTGAGTTGAAACATGGACCGATTGCCTTGATTGAGAATGGAACGCCTGTTGTTGCCATAATGCCAGCAGCCGGTTCGCTTCTAGCCGAGAAGATGGCTTCAAATATCCAAGAAGTAAAGGCCAGAGGAGCCGTAGTAATTGCAATTGCAGACTCCGGATTCGAAGCAGCAGATTACTTGGTTCGAATTCCAACCACTCACGAATTCCTACAACCTGTTTTAGCTGTAGTGCCACTTCAAGTAATCGCATATGAGATGGCCGTAGCCAGAGGAAATGATGTTGATCAACCTCGAAATCTGGCAAAATCGGTCACGGTTGAATGATATGAAATCTGAACTCTTAGAAAAGCGACGCGATGAGATGTTTCATGCGCTTCGAGTTTCAGCATTGCTCTTTTTAGGTTTTCTATTTATCACCCAACAAGTTCTAACGCGGGGCTGGCTTTACCGTTTAGATCATTTCATTTTGCATTTGAAGAATCCACAATTCAAGGGGCTTGCCGGTCATATTCTAATTGGGCTAGATGATCTTGGACTTCGCTGGTTCACAGCAACTGTCCTGTTGATTTGCGCCGGGATCATTAGCTGGCGGTTTAAATCTTTTCGGCCAATAAACTTATCTCTATTGGCGCTCTTATCGCTTAATCTTGTTGTCGGAGTAACAAAGATAGTTATCGGTCGAACTAAACCGAGACTTTATATCGATGTCTTGCATGCGAATGGTATGTCTTACCCAAGTGGGCATGCATCAAATGCACTCATTTCCTGGGGCTTGCTCGCTTACTTAATTTATAGATATACAAATCGTGCCCCATTCAAGGGAATTAAGTTATATCCGATTGTCGGATTGATTACTTTCACAGTCGTTATAGTCTCTCTCATTAGAAATACTCACTGGTTCTCAGATTTACTCGGCGGGGTATTTATTGGAGGAGCACTGCTTGTGGCAATAATTGCAATTGATCGCTTTGTTCCTTCAGAAAAGCAGCCCTCGTGATGGCATCGATAATCGGAATCGGAATTGATGTGGTTTCTATCGAGCGCTTTCAAGAATCCCTAACTCGTACACCTGAGCTGCTAAATAGAGTCTTCACACTAAATGAATCAAAACTAAATGCATCAAGTTTGGCGGCCAGATTTGCTGCTAAAGAGGCTCTGGCGAAGGCGCTTAACGCTAAATCAGCATTTAATTGGCAGGAAGCTGAAATCGTCAACGAAGCTTCAGGTAAACCAAATTTTGAATTCAGCGGAGAGATGGCTAATAGATTAGTGGGCCATACGGTTCACTTAACTCTCTCTCATGATGGTGGGATCGCATCCGCAATGGTGATTGTTGAGGTCAATTAATGCGCGCTGTTGCTGAAATTAATTTGAAAGCGATTGCTAGCAACATCGCTTTAATTGAAAGTAAAACTTCAGCGCAAATTCTCGCAGTAGTTAAAGCTGATGCATACGGACACGGTCTAATCCCGGTTGCAAAGTGTGCGATTGCTTCTGGAGCAACTTGGCTCGGGACAGCGCTACTCGAAGAGGCGCTAACTCTTCGCGCAAGTGGTATCAGCGCACCGATAATTGCCTGGCTTACACCGCCCAGTTCAGATTTTAAGGCGGCAATAGAATCTAATATTGATTTATCTATTCCATCCCTAAAACATTTAGAGCTAGTTGTTGCTGCCGGTAAAGCGTTAGGTAAGAAACCAAGAGTTCATATTGAAATTGATACTGGAATGGGTAGAGGTGGCTTGCTAGGGGAATGGGAAGAGTTTCTAATTGCCATAAAGGGCGCAGATGTTGAAGTTGTTGGGTTTTGGTCACACTTTGCAAGAGCAGATGAGCCAGATGAAATCTCGAATATAAATCAGTTGCAAGATTTAGAGCGAAAACTAGAGGAACTGCGCGAACAGGGAATCAACCCAGAATATATTCACATCGCTAATTCCGCTGCAACACTTACAAATGAATCATCACATAAAGAAATTATCCGTCTTGGAATTTCAATGTATGGCCTATCTCCGGATGTAAAAACGTTGGGCAATTCCCAATCTTTAGATCTTGAACCTGCAATGACCCTTAAGGCAGAGGTGCATTTAGTAAAGCGAGTGCCCGCGGGATCTCCAATTGGATATGGTGCAACCGAGTTAACTTCACGTGATACCAAACTTGCAATTATCGCAATGGGATATTCAGATGGCATACCTCGTAACACCACAAATAAGGCTGGCGTTTATGTCGCAGGCGCTAAAGCGCCAATAATTGGCCGAGTTTCTATGGATCAATTTGTTGTGGACCTTGGCCCGGATTCTGAAGCGAAAGCTGGAGATATTGCCGAAGTATTTGGCCCATCTGGCTATTCAATTGATGATTGGGCAGATGCGGCAGGAACGATTAATTATGAAATTGTTACGCGAATTGCCTCTCGCGTGCCTAGAATCTACGCGTGAGTTCATCCCTTCTCTCTATCTCAAACCTCTCGGTCTCATTTGGTGGCGTTAAAGCGTTAACCGACGTTTCAATCGATGTGCCAAAAAATAGCGTCATCGGTTTAATCGGCCCGAATGGTGCCGGCAAGACTACGGTCTTCAATTGCATCTCAGGATTGGTTAAAGCAGATTCAGGAACATTTAAATTTGAAGGTGTCGCTCGAGAATTTCCTAAGCCACATGAATTAGTTGACCTCGGTATCACTAGAACTTTGCAGGGCGTGGGACTATTTAATGAACTTTCAGTAATTCAAAATGTGATGGTTGGCGCAGATAAAAATTACAAACCAAACTTTCTTAAGGAACTATTTGGATTATCTGGAAAAGTTGAAGCGGGACTTAAAGATCGAGCTGAAGAAGCACTTGCTTGGGTTGGTGGGAGTGCGTTGATTAATAGCAAGCCATCGGAACTTAGCTATCCTGATTCAAAGCGTGTGGCTTTAGCGCGAGCGCTTGTAATTAATCCAAAACTTCTTCTCTTGGATGAACCTGCCGCAGGTCTCGGGCAAGATGATATTGATGCGCTCTCAAAGTTAATCAACCAGATAAAACGGCGCTGTTCTATTTTAATTGTGGAACATCATGTGGACTTTGTTCGGGAAATTTCAGATTCAGTTAGCGTCTTAAATTTTGGAAAGCTAATTGCTACCGGCCACTACGACGAAGTGAAGCAGAATCCTGCAGTTATTGAGGCCTATTTAGGACATACCGATAATCCAGATGAGAATTCAAAACTTGGTGCTTGATGCTTGCCATTAAAAATCTAACAACTGAATTCGCCTCAGTTAAAGCCTTAAATGGAATCAGCTTTCAAGCTAAACCTGGTTTGATCACAACGGTTATCGGGGCAAATGGCGCCGGAAAAAGTACGCTACTTCGGACGATATCTGGTTTAGAAAAAGCAACTAGCGGATCAATTAAATGGTTCGATGAAGAGTTAACCCAGATGAGCGTTGAATCGATAGTTAGAAGTGGGATTGCTCAAGTTCCAGAGGGGCATGCCGTTATTTCGCAACTTAGCGTTGCCGAAAATATTGAACTTGGCGGATTATTTCGAAAGCGAATTGCTCGTGGCGATTTGGCGATTGCGACCAAAGAAGTTTATGAACTCTTCCCGATTCTTTATGAACGCCGAAATGAACAAGCAGGTTCGTTATCAGGTGGCGAGCGACAGATGTTAGCAATTAGTCGAGCGCTGGTTTCCAGGCCAAAACTTCTATTGTTAGATGAGCCATCACTCGGCTTGGCACCTTTGATTTCGGCGCAAATTATCAGCATCGTAAATGGCTTGTGCAGGGAGACGGGTCTGACAGTTTTATTGGTTGAGCAGAATGCAAACACGGCCCTTGCAGTTGCTGACCATGGAATTTTGCTGGCGCTCGGAGAAGTTGCTGCTGATATGCCAGCAAGTGAAATGGCGGCAGATTCTGCACTTCGAGCCGCATACTTGGGATATTAAATGAATTCATTTCTCACCGCTTTTTTCTCGGGCACAGCTCAAGGTGCGATCTATGCCCTTGTTTCACTCGGACTAGTTTTAGTTTGGCGTGGTGCTGGAGTCGTTAATTTCGCGCAGATGGGCCAAGCGATGTTCACAACATATATCGCATCCCAGATGATCCAACATAACAACTCATATTGGAGTGCATTTGTCGTTGCTCTTATTTGTGGTGCGCTTCTTGGTGCACTTGTTGATCTGGCCATCATGCGACCACTTACTTCGCGCAAGAATTCTCAACTTTTAAATAGCCAGTCGATGCGCACAACAATTCCAGTTATCGCCTCACTCGGAATCCTCGGCGTACTTAAAGCACTTGCCGGAATACTTTGGGCTGGTGAAGAACGAGGATTTCCATCGCCCGTCGCGCCAAATGCGATAAAGATAGGCAGCACGAACCTAGCCATTACAGGCTTTGATTTATTCGTTATCGGAGTTGTGTTTGCAGCGTTAGTTTTGACAACAATATTTTTTACTAAAACTGGAATGGGACTTGCGATGAGAGCAAGTGCGCTAAACCCAGAAGTGACTAGGTTAAGTGGAATAAGGGTCGGCTCGGTTCGCACGTTAGGTTGGGCAATATCAGGAACTGCATCATCTCTTGCGGGATTGCTTGTTACACCTAGAACTAATCTTTCACCAAACACTTTAGATCTTCTATTAATAGTCGGATTTACTGCCGCTGTTGTCGGAGGGCTATCAAGTCTGGCTGGTTCAGTGCTTGGCGGATTTATTCTGGGATATGTAATCTCATTCGTTAATGTTTATAGCGCCCCGGAAAATGTATTTATTGCAATTCTAGTCTTCTTGCTTTTAGCGCTCTTCTTGAGGCCGCAAGGAATTCTTGGGAGCAAGGAGGTGCGACGTGTCTAAACATAGAACTCATAAAATTATTGGACTCAGAAGCACCGCACTTTCCCTTCTTTTATTCCTATTCTTTATTCTCTTGAATAATCAATTTGGCGCATATAACCAGTCCCAACTTGCGAATATAGCAACTCTGCTAATCGCAGTGCTTTCGATAACTTTGCTTACTGGTGCTTCAGGGCAAATTTCACTTGGTCAGGGTGCCATCATGGCGGTTGGTGGTTACAGCTCAGCGCTCTTAGTAACACGGCTCGGCTTCTCAATGTGGATTTCAATTATTCTGGCAATCTTCATATCCGCACTCTTTGGTTTATTTCTTGGACTAGCAGCCGCCAGATTGAGCGGGCCTTATTTAGCAGGAACAACTTTAGTCATGGCACTTGCGATTCCATCTATCGCAGTTCGGTTCGAAACTTTCTTTAGTGGCGATGTTGGCTTAAGTGTTGATTATGGAATGCCACCAATTTGGCTTACAAATATTGTCGGTGAAATAAGTATTGAAGAGTGGTCGCTCTATGTGGCTCTGCCATTTACAGCAGCTGCGCTCTTTGCAGTTTTAAATTTACTAAATACCCGGACTGGTAGAACTTGGCGAGCGGTCCGAGATAATGAAGTCGCTGCAGCTCTCGCTGGAATTAACATCAGTCGCACGAAAATTTTTGTTTTTGTGGTTGCTTCAGCGTTAGCAGGTTTAGCCGGTGCACTTTATGGTTTCCGAGGCTTAGTTGCACCAAGTGTTTATCCAACTGATCTCTCGCTAACGTTATTGACCGCAGCCGTAATTGGCGGGCTTCGTTCAATAGGCGGGGCAATATTTGGAACCTTTGCGATTGTATTTTTGCCAGATTTAATTGAGCGAGTAAGTGCGAATTTCACAATCCCAGAAACCATCGGCAATTATCTGCCTGGTCTAACGATTGGCCTTTTGCTCCTATTGACCGTCATAACTAATCCACGCGGGGCTGCTGGGGCCTTGGAGGATTTAAGGCACCATCGTCATCGCAAAAAGCACTAGTCGGCCGTTTCTCAGGCTTCCTGAGCGCAAAAGTATCTAATTGTTATGAATTTCGCCCAGCATGGCTCTTCACTTGCCGTTCACTCGGGGTTAATCTTTGCTCAGATTCAGACGCATCCGTCTGATTCCCAGGGTCTGGATTTCTCCATTCCTTGGCAAGTGAGCAGTAGAAAGAGTGAATGCAGTGAATCTTCGCAAACCTCTGATTCTCACCGTAGTCGCATCCGCGCTGGTGGGGTCTCTAGCAATAAGTAGCGTTTCGGCATCTGCCGCGAGTGATCCAGGAGTTTCGGACTCTGAAATTGTTCTCGGTATGCAGTTGCCACAAACTGGTGCAGCAAGCCCTGGCTATAACAAGGTAGATGACGCAGCACGCGCCTACTTTGATTATGTAAATTCAAAGGGCGGCGTCAATGGACGCAAGATAAAGCTCGTTGTTAAGGATGATACTTATAAAGCCGGACTAACAATTAGTACTGCATCTAAGTTGATTAACGAAGATAAAATCTTTGCTTTCTTCGGTTCAATTG
>WLCY01000001.1 GCA_009705075.1 Actinomycetota bacterium | reverse complement strand
CGTTCATCTCTTGATATTCCATACATATATATAAGTAGCGGAAGGAGCAAAACTGCATTCAAAATCTGGGTAAAAACTAAAATCTTAATTAGTGGCGCCCCTGGAATTAAAATCAAAATCGCGCTAAGCGTTGTTATGACGGCAAATGTTGCATAGAAGAGTGGTGCTTCTCTTGGCGAGTCATCGAGAGCTGCAGGTCTACCTGTTAGGTCGCTTACGGAATAAGCTGTTGATAGCGGCAATATCGAAGCGGCAAGAAGCGCTGCTCCAATCAAACCAATAGCAAATAGCTCTTTAGCGAGCGTGCCTGCAAGCGGTTCTAAGGCTTTTGCTGCATCTGCCGCGTCATTAATTTGAATTCCATTTTTATTAAGAGTTGCGGCGCATGTGACAACAACAAAGAAGCCGATAACTCCAGTAAGAATTGATCCAGTCCAGACATCTACTCGAAGAAGTTTTAAATCATCACGCGTTAAACGTTTATCTACAGCATACGATTGAATAAATGCCAATCCCCAAGGCGCCAAAGTTGTACCAAAAGTCGCAGTGGCGATAAAAACGGCATCTTGCGTGAATGGCATGCTCGGAACAACTGCTCCATGAAGCGCACTTCCCCAATCAGGATGCGACATAAACCCAGCAATAACATAGGCGATGAATACACCTGAAATCAGGAAGAATATTTTCTCCACTCTAGAGAAAGAATTCCGAAGCACTAGAAATGAAACGAGCAGTGCGGCAATTGGCACAGAAACATATTTACTTACGCCAAAAAGTTGGCCAGCCGCCGCGATACCTGCAAATTCCGCAGTCATGGTTCCAATGTTTGCCAGAATAAGTGCGCCGGCACTTAAGGTTCCAGATCTTGCACCATATTTTTGGCGAATTAAACCAATCATTCCTTGACGAGTTACGACTCCAATTCGCGCACCGAGATCTTGGAAAATGATTAGCGCCGCAGTTGAGGCAACTAAAACCCAGAGAAGTTGGTAACCATACTTCGCACCAAGTACGGAGTAAGTGGTAATACCTGCGGGATCATCATCG
The DNA here is from genome assembly GCA_009705075.1 of Actinomycetota bacterium. GTDB lineage: Bacteria > Actinomycetota > Actinomycetes > Nanopelagicales > Nanopelagicaceae > AAA044-D11. Next base: position 12,751 of record WLCY01000001.1, on the reverse strand, counting down.
GATAGCCCAGCAATAACTCCGGGCCCCATGACTGCTAAGAGTGCGGCAATTCGAATTTTCTTCGGAGAAATACTTTGCTTTGTGGCCATTAGAGCGCACCACTTCCTTGGGCGAAGCCTGCTGAATTGGAAAGTGAAGCCAGAGCGTCAACCAGGTCATCGGCAAGAATTCTGCCAACAGGTTTATTCTTCTCGTCAACAACAATGATTGAGGATCCACGATTGTTTGCAAACTCATCAATTACTTCATCAAGTCTGGTATTGATGTTTACCGATGTTGGATAGGGCGGGCCCATTAATGAAGATAGCGTGGCACTTGGCTTAGCGGCAATTAACTCAATAATTTGAATGTGATCAAGCAACTTACCTTTGCCATCTACAACGACAACGCCATCTGAAATATCACGGCTTTTATGTTCAACCAATAGCTTTAGCGCAGATCCGACAGTATCTGCCTCGTGCGTAATCAACATATGAGAAGTCATGATTCCACCAGCAAGAGTCTCATCAAATTCAACGAGTTTACGGAGTTGCTTCGCTACAGAAGTATCCATCTCCATGAAAATACTTTCTCGGTGATCATCATCTAAGTCACGAAGAACTTCGGCACCTTCATCAGGTTCCATTCTAGAAATCAATGACGCTGACCGCTCAGCAGATAAGCCTCTGAGCAAACCTTGCAATTCATCATCTTCCATTTCTTCGAGTGCATCTGCTGCAAGATCTGGATCAAGCATTTCAATAAGCGCGCTTCGTTCTCGGCCGGCTAAGTCTTCAATTAAATCCGCTAAATCTGCCGGGCGAAGTTGGCCAAGTGCGGCGCGCGATTCGGTAGAACGTACAACTCCTGTTCCGTGTGCAAGTGATGCAACGTTAGCCCAATCAATTACATGTTCAGGAATTGGTCCACGACCAAGCGCACCAGGAAAAATTCTGCGGATAAAAGCTTTAAACGAAATATCTACACCGACGACTCGGATTTCACGATCAAGGGGCGCTAAATAAAGATCAGATGAGCGAACTACGCGAAGTCCATTAACATCAACAATTTGGTGATCCAAGACGTCAGCATCCAGAAGCGATTCACCATCACGTCTTATGAATTCAGTAAGGTCAACTTTGGCACTTGAAAGTTGAATTTCATTCTGGGTTAGCTTCGCAATTCTTGCACCATCAATAAATGACTTGCTCTGACCAACTTTTACAATTAACCCTGAAACTGGTGGATATGAATCCTCACCATGTCTAACAACTACATCAACTAGGCGACCAATTTCTTTTCCACCTTGGTATTTAACTGGGCGACCAATTAGACCAGCGACCGAGACTAAAGACTCACGAATATTTTTACGTTGTAGAACTAGCTCACTTCGACCTGCAAGCCTTCTTGCCACCGTATTGATGCTGGTTACTGGTGGCGTTTTCATGGCCCAATCTTAGGCGATGTCTCAAAGAAGTTAGGAGACCGAGAGCCTTACTCCGACTAGGGACTTAGGGCGCAACGTTATCTTTTCGACTATTGCTGCAAAAGATTCACTTGCTGGACACTTTGGATCGCTGATAACAATTGGCTGACCAATATCGCCACCCTCACGAAGTTCTGCCGTAAATGGAATCTGGCCAATCAAGGCAACATCGCTGCCAACTAAAGTAGATAAATGCTTAGCGGTTTCAAGGCCGCCACCCGTTCCAAAAATGGCAATTGGCTCGCCACATTTAGCACAAGCGGTATCTGACATATTTTCGATTACACCAATTATGTGTTGTTTTAATTGATGTGCAATTCGGCCGGCGCGCTCTGAAACTTCTGCGGCAGCAATCTGTGGAGTTGTTACGACAACAATTTCAGATGCTGGAAGAAGTTGTCCTAGCGAAATCGCGATGTCTCCGGTTCCTGGTGGTAGATCAAGGAGTAACAAATCAAGGTCTCCCCAATAAGCATCGCTCAATAATTGTTCCAAAACTTTATGAAGCATTGGTCCACGAAAGGCAACAGCATCTGAACGTTCTGGTTTAAACATTTCCATGGAAACAACTTTTACCCCAAATGCTTCTACCGGAATAAAGGTTTGATCGATTGCGGTTGGGCGCTTGCCAACAATTCCCATTAACCTCGGAATTGAATGGCCATAAACGTCAGCATCCAAAATGCCAACCTTAAATCCTTTTTGTGCTGCTGCAACTGCAAGGTTTACCGTCACTGAAGATTTCCCAACTCCGCCTTTGCCTGATGCAATGCCAATCACTCTTGTTAAAGAGTCTGGTTGGGCAAATGGAATAAATTTCTCTTTGCCACCATGTAGCAATTTCTTTACGTTATTTCGCTGCTCTTCATTCATAACACCAAATGTGAGATCCAAGGATTTAACTTCAGGGATCGATTCAAGTGAATCCGAAATATCTTTCTGTAGCCGGTCACGCATTGGACAGCCCGAGATTGTCAGAAGAATAGTTATGGCAGCGATTCCATCCTTGAAATCTACCGATTGCACCATTCCTAATTCAGGCAGTGGTCGATGAAGTTCTGGATCAGCTACCCCTTGAAGTGCGGTATTTATCTTTGTAATGACATCATTGCTCATAGGAGATCCGGATCTATTTTGGCAGATTTTTTAAGTTCATCAATCTGCGCATTGGGTTCGGCTAAGACTTCATTTATATGCTTTGTTATAAATTTCTTTGGATGCAAATCTGTAACTTTAAGGTCTTCGTATCCGGGCCCGAGATTTTCACGCAAATCTTTGGTGGCACCTTGTGCGATATCGCGGACCTTACGGATAAACCTCGCAGAATCTGCCGAAAATTGCGGGAGTTTGTCTGGGCCAATGAGAAGCAAGGCAAATAACACGAGTGCTATAAATTCACCGCCACCGATTCCGAACATTTTCAAATCCTATAGGTAAGGCGATTACTTTGCTGCGATGAGTTTTAGTGAGACTTCCTTTGTGACGCCATCGCGTTGAAACTTCACTTTAATCCGCTCTCCAACGCTATGGGAGCGAACTGTGACAATAGCTTCATCTGCCGTAGCAATACTCTTCCCATCAATCTCAATAATTACATCGCCTGGCTTAATGCCTGCACCTTCAGCAGGGCCTCCAACACTTACTGCACCGCTTTCTTCTGCGATCTTTGCACCGATACCGTTGTACCGCGTATCGAGTGAAACACCCATAATTGGATAGGTTGAGGTTCCATTTTTTATTAATTGATCTGCAGTTTTGCGCGCTTGATTAATTGGAATCGCGAAACCTAAACCAATTGAACCACTCTGACCACCAAAGCCGGAATCAGTAGTTGCAATCGCTGAATTTATTCCAATTACTGCGCCTGCTAAATCAACAAGCGGACCACCAGAATTTCCAGGATTAATAGCAGCATCAGTTTGAATTGCATTTATAAATGAACTCTCGCTTGTTCCACCACCAGATGTAACTGGTCGATTCTTCGCACTAATGATTCCAGAAGTAACAGTTCCCGTTAAGCCAAGTGGTGATCCAATTGCGATTACCCCATCCCCCACTTGCACATCATCACTATTACCAAGTTGAAGTGCTGGAGCATCTGTAACTTGAATTTTTATTACGGCTAGGTCATATGAAACATCTCGGCCAATTAACTTTGCATCATAAGTTTTACCATTTGCTAGCTGCACTGAGATTTTTGCACCTCTCGTTGCAGCAAGTGAAATAACATGATTATTTGTCAGAATGTGTCCGGAACTATCGAGGAAGAATCCAGAGCCAGAACCCCCGGTTTGACCACTTCGAACATCAATTGAAACCACCGAAGGCGATACCCGTGCTGCGATTCCTGCAATTGAATCTGGTTTTCGTTCGATCACGCTCTTAGTTGAAACTAAATTAGTTTTTGAATCTAGATTTGCAGAGGTACGACCGGCAATACTTCCAACTATCCCAGCAATAAGCGCCATTGCAACAGCAATTCCAAAGCTCACAGTTCTAGTGTTTCGCTTCTTAAGCTCCTGAGCTGTTACTACTGGATGCTCAGAAATCCACCAAGGTGTATTTGGAGTTTCAGACATAACTAAATCTTACGAGCGACAAGTGCGCCCCCGCCAATTGGAAGAATAGTTGAACTCCACCTGGCATCCTCTTTAATTGCCTTAATGGAATCACGACGAGCAATAGTTTCGAAGTCCCGTTGTGTGGGATCAGCAACCTTGCCGCCATCGAGAGCATTATCAATAATTAAAACTCCATTTGGTTTTAAGAGCCGGAAACTCTCTTGAACTACATCAACCATATCTTTGGGAGATCTCACAATCGCTAGGTCATAATTCGAATCTGCTAATTTTCCAACGACTTCAATAATGTTGCCTGTAATTAATCTGAATCTTTGGGCAGAAATTCCGGCTTCCTCGAAGATTTCTTTCGCGCTGGCTGAGTGTTCACGTTCGGAATCAATTGAAGTAAAAGTTGCATCCTTAGGAGCTCCATTAAATATCCAGAGTCCGCTGACTCCAGAGCCGGTTCCTATCTCAACTATGGATCTTGCTGATATCAAGCCAACTACAAAATTGATTAAGCCGCCGATCCCAACAGTTGGATCAGGAGCGCCGACTTCTGCCCCATTCTTTCTGGCCTGTTGCATAAAGAAATCTTCGTGCGGAAAATTCTCAGCAAAAGCCGACATATCGCCGCGATTATTCTTTGGCTCATCGATGGTCATAGCGAAGTCAACCACTCCGTAAGCAATCTGACGCCGAAGCCAGTGCCGCCTTTTGGATTTTCGCCAGAATCGCTCTCAGATCGAGCAGGCCCAGCTATATCTAAATGAACCCACCTGCGATCCGCGGCAAAATGTTCTAAGAAGAGCGCGGCAGTAATTGAACCACCATTGAAATCTGGTTTCTCTGCAGTGTGATTGAAATCTGCAATTTCACTTTCAAGTGCAACTTTATAATCATCAATTAGTGGCATATGCCAAACCCGTTCACCGATACGTTGACCAGCATCGTATAAGTCTTGCGCAAGTGATACATCTCGCGTGTACATCGCGGCATATTGGCGACCTAACCCTAGAGTTGCAGCTCCGGTAAGAGTTGCGACATCAATTAAATAATCCGGATCAAGTTTTTCATCTGCAAATGCCAGGCCATCTGCAAGCACTAGTCGTCCTTCTGCATCTGTATTTATAACTTCAACAGTAGTGCCACCGAAATGAGTAATCACATCAGATGGTCGTTGCGATGTAGATGACAGTGCGTTTTCTGCGCACATCAAGAGCGCCGTAACTCTAACTTTTGGGGCGGCTGCACCAAGATCTGCAATTGCGATAACAGTTGCAAGAACGGCAGCTGCACCGGACATGTCGCTCTTCATTCCAATCATCGTGTCATAAGGACGTTTAAGTGAAACACCTCCGGTGTCAAAGGTGATTCCTTTGCCAACTAGAACTACATGTGGCCAATTTTTAGATTCTTTAGGTTCATAAGAAACCTGTACAACTCTTGGCCCTGGCTTAGGTGCAGAATTTCCTACTGCAAGAAGGCCGCCAAAATTTTCCAGAGCAGCGCCACTCTTGATCTCAATATTTAGGGCGGAAGATTTTGACTTTTCTACAAGTGAATTCGCTTGTTCGGCAAGCCAAAGCGGATTCTTTATATTTGACGGGGTATGAATTAGATCGCGTGCTCGCCATACTCCAGTTGCCAGAACTCTGGCACTTGCCAGCTCTCCTTCAAAATTTCCTACTAATGTGAATTGTGCAGGCATTAATTCTTTTGTTGGTGGGCTTTTCTGCGACCAAGAATAACTAGCAAGGATCAAAGAAATCGCATGAACTCTAACTTCGTTTTTTGTCGTTACAAGGTAATTTAAAATTTGATTCCCAGAGTTCTTAACTTTGCGCGAAAGACTTACTCCTGCCTTTCGAAAATCATCTGCAGTGCCTTCACCTAAACCTACGAAGTAGATTCGCGCTAAAGCCGTGTGCTCAGAACTAACTGGAACTTCAATTAGTTCTCCAGCTTTTGCTGTTGCATCTGGCCAATTTGCGAGTAGAGCAGTTATATCAATATCAAAGTTTTTAACAATAAGTTTGGCTATTTTGCTATTGCTAACTTCTATGCCAAGTTCCGTTTTTAGAATTGGAACTGCAATTGCATCAAATTTAGAGAAATCAAGATCAGTTTGTGCGATGCAGCTAATTGTTGGTGCAAGTTTCACGGTAGTGGTAAATCCGATATGGGCAGAGCTAATTACTTCTTAACAAGGGATACCGCTGCCTGTAACGCATTACCGAGATTTGTTGCTTCTTCAACATTTAACTCAACAACTAAACGTCCGCCGCCTTCAAGCGGGATTCGCATGACAAAACTGCGAGCTTCCTTCGTGACTTCCATGGGTCCATCACCAGTACGAGGTTTCATGGCGGCCATGTGTTGCTCCTTTATAAATAACTAACTATCGGGGAATTACAGTGGCTAAGTATCTCGCAAAAGCGGGCGCTAACGGAAATTGAGATTTGCTCGCTATTACCCCTGATTTAACGCGGAAAGTAGACGAGATTTCCCACTCGTGATAACGCTCTGGACAGCACGTTCAGGCACTCCTAAGGCCTTTGCAATCTCTTGGGCTGACATTGAACGGATGTAATGCATAGTAAGAATAAAGCGCTCCTCCTCTGGCAAGCTAGCTAAAAGATCGGAGAGTGCGCCCATGAGCAAAGGTTACTCTGCTTGTTACTCTGCTAAGTAGTGCAGGCGCGGATTGCGCTCGGAATATCTCGGCACCAAGCCACTAACTCATTTGATGGTGAACCAATAAATTCTTCTTCGCTCAAGAAATCAAGAGAGGTTTGTAACTGAGTAAATGTTCCGAAGGGATCACAAACTACAACTGGCTTTGAGTGGTATCCCAATTTACGGCCAACCCAAATCTCAAAGAATTCTTCTAGGGTTCCGATTCCGCCCGGCAACATTATGAAAGCATCAGATAGCTCTTCAATTTTTGCTTTACGTGTCCGCATATTAGAAACAATAAACATTTCAGTTGAATCTGGATCTTCAAATTCAATGGTAACGAGTTTCTCTGGAATCACGCCAAAAGTTTTTGCACCTCGTGAACGCGCACCGCGAGCAACCGCACCCATCATCGAAATCTGGCCGCCACCCCAAACTAGATCTGCTCCACTTCCCGCGATAGCAACTCCAATATCGAAGGCGAGGTCGAGATATTTTTGGTCGATACTGGTTGAGGCTGAGCAATAAACGGCTATTCGCATAATAAAACAAGTCTAGTAGTTAATTGCTTTTGGTAGCGTTATCTCATGAGAAGCGCCTTTGGTTTTGGTATATCCACCACTGCAAGTACTGGTGAGGTCCTAGATGTTTGGTTCGATTCCTTGGGCTTGGGCAAGCTCGCAGAAAATAATGGTCCGGACCTCTCCGAATTCACTGGTACTGATTCAATTCGTAACGTTACAAAATCAAAAGTGGCAATTGAAATAGATTTAGATTCCGCGCCAAAAGATGTTGTAGATGCCTATCTTCGACTTCATCTACTCTCCCATCGCCTAGTTAAACCGCATGGCCAATCACTCGAAGGAATCTTTGGAATTCTAAATAACGTAGTTTGGACATCTGCCGGACCTTGTTCAGTTTCAACTTTTAGTTCGGTTGGGCCAAAGCTGCGAGCAAAACTTGGAACACTTACCGTTTTCTCGGTTGATAAATTTCCAAGAATGGTTGATTACGTTGTGCCTGAAGGAGTTCGAATCGCAGATGCAGATCGGGTGCGCTTAGGTGCGCATCTTGCAAGTGGCACAACTGTTATGCATGAAGGATTTGTTAACTTCAACGCGGGAACGCTTGGTAAATCTATGGTTGAAGGACGAATAAGTGCTGGGGTTGTAGTCGGCGACGGAAGTGACATTGGTGGTGGGGCTTCAATCATGGGCACCTTAAGTGGTGGCGGAAAAGAAGTAATTTCAATTGGAGAACGTTGTCTGTTGGGAGCAAATGCGGGACTCGGAATATCTCTAGGAAATGATTGTGTTATCGAATCTGGAACTTACATAACGGCTGGCTCCAAAATAACTTTGCCAGATGGTCAAATCGTTAAAGCAAGTGAATTATCGGGAGCAAGTAATTTACTTTTCCGCCGTAATTCGAAGAGTGGTGCTCTTGAGGCGCTGCCTAAAACTGGCAGTTGGGGTAGCTTGAATTCAGTTTTGCACGCAAATTAATTACTAGGTAAATCAAACCAAGAAGAAGGCAATTTAACCGCTGTCTTAAAAGTTCCTACCGGCAGCACTTTAGTTTTTCCATTACTTGAAAACCCTTTAATAAAGCGCACACTATTTGTCACTGTCCTAGAAACTATTTCATAACTTTGGATATCTGGTAGTCCAAAGGCTTTTGCCATTACCTTCTGTGACACCTTCTTAGTCCAACTCGCATAATTCTTATTAATCGCTGGATCGATACTCCAAGGATCGGGAACGTTAACCAGGTGTGGAATCTCAGTTCCCCAAACATCTATTGCGCGCTGCGTCATGCCGCCCGTTGAAGATGAGAAGAAAACACTTACTGGAAGCCCATCGACGGTAATGGCGAGTCCGTGCCCTTCGTCTACTGCAGTCGCATCAACTGCAGCTTTCCAAAGTTGGCCATACCTTGGTTCACCTTCCTTTGAATACCCAACAAATGCTTGATCGTATTTAGAGTTATAAACATGACAATCACATGCTTTTTTTAAGGAATTCATCCGCATCAATGCATATGTTCGCGATGCAATTACTTGACTCTGCAAAGAAGCAGCGGGCCACGAAGAAGGAACCTCAGCAATCCCATAAAGATATTCGTCATGCAGGCGTAGTGAATTTGTAGCTTCAATTCGGTAACCAAGGCCAGCAGCTTTTACTGCTCTAAGTTGTAAATATCCATGGCTCACGAGAAATTTAGTTTTCCCATAATTAAGAGTTACTACTGAATTTGGGTTACTCCATTTAACAACCCATAGCTTCGCACTAGCTGGCCCCAAATTTATTGAATTGCCGCCCATCGCAAAGTCAAGGGGCGTATTGGGAGGAAAGGATGTTTCAATAAGCCCTTCGCCAATTACTGTGAAGGTATCTAAATTATTTACATTAAGCGAGAGATTTAAAACTTGGTGGGCGATGTTAACGCTGATAGTTCCTGTGTCTTCTACGGCTGTTACTTGAGCATCTGGAAAATAATAATTGAGAATTTCAGTTGCCGACTTTCCCTCCAAAGCTTGACCCTTTGCGCCATATTGACTTAGTCCGACACCATGCCCATAGCCAGATCCAATAAAGGTAAAGGATTTAGGGGCCACAGCGCTAGCTTGTGATGTCGACGTAAGAGTAAGAAGAAGCGAAAAAATTAAGAGATTTTTCATTCTTCGGCTATTAAACCTTTAGGTGAGAATAAGTACCCAGCCCCCCAAACCATATGCATTGTTGCAAGTATCGCTGGAAGAAGTAATTTTTCTAAAACACTTTTACCAATTATAAATGAACCCAAAATAATTGAAGCCAAGTAGATAGATACTGGAATCAAGAAAATTGGAGTTACTGATACCCCAAGAATTATTGAAATCATGTTTATAACCAAGGCAGTTGGAGGAGCTAAGTAGCGAAAGTTAACGCTGCCTTTATGATTTCTCGAAACTGCTCGGCGCCAAGTTCCATATTGAAAATATTGTTTTGCTAGCGCCCTAAAAGTTGATCTAGGGCGATAGGTCACAACAAGTGATGGATCAAACCAGATAATTCCGCCAGCTTTGCGAAGCCTAAAATTTAGCTCCCAATCTTGAGCACGTGTGTATCTTTCATCGTAACCACCTACAGCCAAAAGTTCAGATTTTCTAAAGTTGCCGAGATAAACAGTGTCCGCCGGTCCTGCTTCTCCGCCAGTATGAAAACGCGATGAACCAACGCCCAGTGGCGAGCGCATTGCAGTTGCTACTGCTTTTTCAAATCTGGTCTTACCAACCGCCGCCATAATGCCACCAACATTTACCGCTTTGGTTTTTACAAGCAGTTCATGAGCTTGCGATAAGTAGCTCTGCGAAATTTCAGCATGACCGTCGATTCTAGATATAACCGGGAATCTTGCCTTTGCTATTGCAGCATTTAACCCATTTGCAGTTCTGCCAGTTGGATTATCAACAAGAATTACCCGCGAATCATTAGCTGCTATAGCTTTAGCAATCTCATTAGTTCGATCATTGGATGGGCCGAGCGCCAAAATTACTTCAAAATCACCAACATAATTCTGAGCCAAAATTGCAGAAATAGTTTCAGATAGGTGGCGTTCCTCATTGAGGATGGGCAGAACTACGGAAATCCCCGTTAATTCACCAGAAACCTGATTCATATCTCCAACGGTAGCGTTACCTCGCACTAGTATCGGGCAAATGAAGCTTAAAGTTTCCGTAATTGGTACCGGATATTTGGGTGTTACCCACGCAGCCTGCATGGCTTCGATGGGATTTGAAGTTATTGGCGTAGATATCGATGCTGCCAAAATTGCACTTCTATCGTCAGGGAAAGTTCCTTTTTACGAACCAGGCCTCGAAGAATTATTACAAAGTCAGATAGCAAGCGGACGACTGACATTTACTACTAATTTCAACGCTATTGCAGGCGCTGATATTCACTTTATTTGTGTCGGGACCCCGCAGAGCGCCCACTCATATGCTGCAGACCTTACCTATGTAGATGCTGCACTCGATGAAATTGCACCAATCTGTAAACCAGGATCTCTCGTAGTCGGGAAATCTACAGTTCCTGTTGGGACTGCTCAAAAACTTCGCGATCGATTGCTGAAAGTTAATCCAAATGTCGATCTAGCCTGGAATCCAGAGTTCTTACGTGAAGGCTTTGCAGTCAAAGATACTTTGCACCCAGACCGACTTGTTGTCGGAGTTACAAACGATGCCGCGGAAGAAAAATTGAAAGAGATTTACCAGGCTAATTTGGCTGAGAAGACTCCATGGGTTCGTGCAGATTTGCCAACTGCAGAGCTCGTTAAAGTTGCAGCAAACTCTTTTCTAGCAACGAAGATTTCATTTATAAATGCGATGGCTGAAGTTTGTGAAGCATCCGGTGGAGATGTAACTGTCTTGGCAAAAGCAATCGGATATGACCCAAGAATTGGCAGCCGTTTTCTCCAGGCTGGAATTGGATTTGGTGGCGGCTGTCTGCCCAAAGATATTCGTGCATTTATGGCAAGAGCGGGCGAACTTGGAGCAGAACAAGCTCTGGAATTCTTAAGGGAAATCGATTCAATAAATTTGCGGGCAAGGCAGCGAGTAATTGAACTAGTCCGAAAAGATCTCTCTGATGATTTGTCTGGAAAGAAGATCACTGTTCTCGGAGCTGCATTTAAACCAGACAGTGATGATGTTCGCGACTCACCTGCACTAGATATTGCGGTACAAATCGCTGCTGCTGGTGCAACCGTAACAATCCATGATCCAAAGGCAATTGAGCCAGCAAGAAAACGTTTCCCAACTCTTAACTACTCGGAAAATGTTGAATCTGCACTTAAGGGCGCTGATTTAGTTCTGCACTTAACTGAATGGCAGGTTTACCGAGACCTTGATCCGGTAAAGATGAAGGCTTTGGTTACTAATCCGATAATGATTGATGGCAGAAATGCGCTGGATAGAAGCGCGTGGATTGCTGCTGGTTGGAAATTTAGGGCTTTGGGGCGCACAAATTAACCAAGATGAAGTTATAGATTTAGTTCTAACTCTAAAAACTTGGGCTATTGTTGGACTCGGAAATAATCCTGCACGTGCAGCTTATGGAGTTTCAAAATTGCTGCAAGAAAAAGGTCATAAGATTATTCCGGTTTATCCAAGAGCTGAAATTGTTCATGGTGAAATTGGCTATAAAACTTTAACCGAGGTTCCTCTGCAGATAGATGTTGTTGATTGTTTTGTAAATTCGAACTTAGTTGGCAGTGTTGTTGATGAGGCAATTGCAATTGGAGCGAAAGCGGTTTGGTTGCAGTTAGATGTGATTGATGAATCTGCTATTAATCGTGCAAAAGAAGCTGGCCTCTATACCGTTATGGACCGCTGTCCGGCTATTGAATATCGTAAACGGAACTTATAACAAGTTTAAAGTTTGTTGATGCGGATGGACCAGACCCCTAGGGCTAGTACGACAAGACCTGTTGCATAGCAAAGTGCCGCAAAAGAGAAGAATCCGATTATTACACCTCCGACTGCAGCACCACCGGCGCCCATCAGGTTCATAACTAAATCACTTGCACCTTGAGTCGCTGGTCGCATATCAATACTTACCGTTTCAGATAATAATGTTGAACCAGCAATTAAAGTAAAAGACCAACCAAGGCCGAGTAAAAATAATCCAATTCCAAGAGTAAAAGAATCATGATGTGGTGCAAGACCTGCTATTAAAGCTGATGCGATAAGAATGAGTATTCCGATCTGGATTGTTCTGATACGGCCAAGCTTGTCACTTATCGATCCCACTACTGGCGAGAATGCGTACATACCAAGCACGTGGACGCTAATTACGAAACCAATAATTCTAAGTGTTACATCGTAGTGAGCCATATGAACTGGAGTCATCACCATTATGGAGACCATAGCAAGGTGCCCTACTGCAACTGCGGCGATAGCAAAAAGCGCTTTTGGATATTCCCTGACATGCGCGAGTGCGGCTCGAGTTGTCTGATGCTTCTTCTGGCCAATCCCATCAGCTGCTTGATTAGCAGTTAAATACGG